>JAJZKH010000006.1 GCA_021850955.1 Microcaldota archaeon | reverse complement strand
GAAACGGAAGGCAGGCCATTGCCAAAAACCTCTGGAGTAGCCCAAAAACAAAGGCTTTAGGTATGCTTTTTGAATATTTGGATGTTTTGGCAATAGTTTACTGCTTTACCCTTGCCACTATCATGTAGTGCTCGCTCACGCCTATGGTTTCCGGCTCTTCGCACGTGCTGAAGTGTATCCTTAGCCACTTGTTCCACCTTCTCCTGTTTTTCATTAGCTCTTTGACATAGCTGCCTCTATAAGATGCAAATCCTTCAAGTGCTGTCTTTGCCAGAAGATTAACCTTATTGCCAAACAGGCCTTCAAGTTCGTAAGGTCTGAATCCGTGGAATGGGAGGAACCCGTACCCGCCAAAATAGTCCCCTGTTTCAGCCCATTTGTCAATATACCTGCTGTCAAGATCGGTCTGGAAGGTACTTACTGTACCTCCGAATATGGTAAACCTGCCCATTACAGATACGAAAATTGGAGCCCCAGGCTTTGCAATCCTTATAAGTTCCGCAGCTGCTTTCTTCCTTTGCTTTTCTTCCATTATGTGCGACATAGGGCCGCCCAGGCATATGACAGCATCGAAGCTTTTGCTTTCGAGCATTTCGAGGCTTTGCGCAAAGCCAACGTATGCGCCTTTGAGCCTTTTCTTTAGCTTCCTGGCTGCGAACCTTGCCTTCAGCGACTTTATGTTCTTCTCAACAGGATCGACGGCTACAACCCCATAGCCATGCTGCGCAAGCCAAATAGAGTATCTTCCAGGGCCGCTTCCTATGTCAGCAACAACCCCATTTTTAGGAAGATACTTTTCAAGGTAATGGATTGTGGTTATATACTCCATTATGCCGTTGCCCAATGTCAGACGTTCCCACTCATGAGGAGTAGAAGCAGCATAGCCTTTGATTATTTCGCCGTGTAGTTTAGCGGCTTCCATGGTTCAATACGCGCATGGAAGCATTATAAGCCTTTTCTGCAATTTCGCAATGCAGCTCTGCTATGCATTTAAAGATTCCCCTTATCCTTACAGGATTGTTATTAAGAATATCAAATTAAACAAGTCAAAAGATAAAGTAACCTCATCGAATAAGATGGTTTAAGAGATTAGTCATTATTAAGGTAAAAATTAATCATAAAATATAAAAGTACAAGTTTGAAAACACACAGCGAAGTAAAGAGCAGGTTAATAACTTTAATTAGTATAGTAGAAAGATTTGATATTATTATGTTATCTTAAATTAGTTTGGGGTATTTGGTTTTGCTAGAACCACGAGATTTTGATCTGAAAAAGTTTAAATGAATACAGATAGAATATGTCTATTTCTGTTTAAATTTAAAGAATAGGATAGAAAGCGAATGATTCTAATTTACTAACACGCCACCAAAATGCATCTGCCAATTTAGAAATAGAAAATATAGAGATGTTTCTTGTATAGTTTTATGTTTAAAGAAGAATCTTGAAAAGAGCTAGCGGCAATTTAACATGATTAAACAAATATTATAAATCAGAGTATAAAAATTAGTGTGAATAATTTAAGAACATACATCTTTATAGAAAGTGATATGATTTATTATCAAAAGTATTAATATAAACACGTGTAACTATGGATAATTCTTTAGTAATATTGCCCACCATACGTAACCCTGAATTTATAGAGGCTTACATAAATAATGCAAAAGAGCACTCCTTCGATTTGTCTAAACTTGAATTTATGGTTTTGACTGAAGATTTTGTAGATAAATTAGAGTATAAAAAAATATTTGCCCAACATGGCATACATGCTCAAGTTTTGAATCAGCAGGATAGGGACAAAATGCTTGCGGAAATGGGGCTCTCAAGATATGCAGAATTAATACCAAAAAGGAGCAGGGCAGAAGAAAGTTTTGCACTACTATATATTTGGGCAAATGATTACAAGTATGGCTTTACTATAGACGATGATACTTTGCCAGTTAAAGATTTTGATTTTTTTGGAGACCATATAAAGAATCTCAATTACAAAGGCAAAATAACCGAGTATTCAAGTGATAAAGGTTTTGTTAATGTTTTACATCACAGTTTTGAAAAACACCATCTTTATCCAAGAGGTTATCCGTACTGCGTAACTAATGAAAAAATAAGCTCGAAGAGAGTAGAAATAGAAAAAGTTGGATTTTCACAGGGGCTTTGGACCAATATACCCGATTTAGATGCCATAAGAATACTTCAAGATGGAGACTTAAATGGGCAGGCCAGAACAAGACTTTCTATAGATGATTACGGAGAGAACTTCACTGTTGCAATAGGTGATTATGTTACTGTTTGTTCAATGAATCTTGCTTTTAGAAGAGATGTTATACCTGCGTTTTACCAGTATAAAATGGGTGACAATCCTTGGAAAGTAGATAGATTTGATGACATATGGTCTGGGATTGTTGCAAAGAAATTTATAGATATATTTGGTTATAGAATAGTTAATGGAAAGCCTTTATGTCAGCACAACAAAGCACCAAGGAGTACATTCAAAGATTTAGTATCAGAGGCTGCTGGTTTAGAGGCAAATGAAGTCTTATATAAAATTGTCGAAAATACAAAAATAGGATCTAAAAATCAATTTGAAATTATATCCGAGATAGCAACTAGCTTAAAGAGTTCGAACTATGAGTTCATAAAGTATTGCGGTGGGCATTTAGAAATGTGGATTGAAGCATTGAATAAAATAAGATAATTTTAAGGTCAAACGCTACATATCTAAATATGGATCAATTATTTTCTACAAATTTAATAGATTCGGATGACCTCTCTCCCTTTTAATCTCAAGCTTGATGTATTGTTTGGGTTAAACAGCAAGATTAAGTCGTCACAAAATGTCCTGTTTTTTAATATTCTTCTTGAAGTTTTTCTACCTCTATTAGTGACAAATATAATATGCTGGAATTGTACTGCCACTTTCTTTCACCAACATCTTTTTATTTTTATAGGTCACATTAAAAGTATTTAAATTATAAATGGATGATATCAGGTAATGCAAAAGCTCGACAACACTGTAGTCAATAACACTTTTATGGGAATAGGTATATTTTTAAACTACTTATAGCATTAGTAAAATTTTTAATATACGAGTATGTTGATTATATGGAGCACATAAAGCACAATAGCCCTTTTATAACAGTGATTATTACTGCATATGGTAGAAAAGAGTATCTGCTTGATGCATTTAAGTCTGCAATGAATCAAACACTAGGCAGAAACGAATACGAAATAATAGTAACAAAAAATTTCAAAGATAAAGAAATAGATTCATATGTTGAAAGCCATGATGGCAGGCTCGTTTTCTTTAAGCGAGGTAACTTGGGGCTACAATTAGTCGATGCTCTAAAATATGCAAAAGGAGAAGTCATATGTTTATTGGAAGACGATGATTTATTTACAAATGATAAATTAGAGTATATTAATAGATGTTTTGTAAACAACAGAAAGTTAATATACGTTCATAACTACCCGATTTTTATTGACAATAATGGAAATAAATTTAAAAGGGGTCTGAACAAATATGAGGTTGGATATGAATTATTATTAAAACCAGAGGATAGAAATTTAGTTAAGTTGATTAAAGCCGAAGTGTTGTATCCAGCACAATTTCCAAGTTGTACATGCATAAAAAAAGATGTAATACTTAAATTCTCTAAACAGCTTAAAAAAGCAGGAACCCATGATTTCTTTAT
Organism: Microcaldota archaeon; assembly: GCA_021850955.1. The sequence goes on along the minus strand of JAJZKH010000006.1, from coordinate 12,137 downwards.
TTATTTGATCTCCCTTTTTACCCTCGGTGACATTTTTTTGACTTATAAAAGATTAACATTGTATAGGTTACATGAATCAGATTCTAATTCATTAGATAATTATAATTTGAGCATTAAAAAAAGAAATAGGAAAATGCGAGAAGTTATAAAAATTTGCAATATACTGATTAAAACTAATTCTAAAAATAATATTAACATTAGTAAAAAGTACTTCTTATTCTGCTATAGGCGATTTAAAATAGATTATTATTTTAGCATGAGATATAAAAACTATAGGATAAAAGTTTTAATTAACTACATTAAAAATTTTGAACCGTTTTTTTTATCTTTGCCAAAAATTGCATTATTACAGGGGTTACAAGTTATATTATACTTGATTTCTCCAAAAACTTTTAGGAGGTTAAATAATAAAAGAATAAATGCATACATAAAAAGTAAAAGTTAGTTGATGAATCCGCATAAAGAAAATGACTCTCTATCTGACCTAAAGGTTATAGCATCGCTTGTATTAGATAGCAGGATGTAAATGTACTTAAGACTATCTTTAGTGATATAGCCCTACAGTTTAATTGTATTGCTCCCATGCAGATAAGAACATAGGATATTATTAGATAATTAATATAACGAATTATTACTAATTATAGTATTGGTGAAGATATAAGTAGTAGGTATTTAAAATTATTTTATGGCTTATTACTTTTTTGTAAACCACGAAAGGTTTTGTTTATACCAATCTATAGTCTTTTCTATGCCTTCTTCGAAGGAGTATTTTGGAGACCAACCAAGTTCTTTAAGCTTTTCTCCATTTAGTGCGTAATTCTCATCGTCCTTTGGCCTAACTTCGGTATAGCCTTTAAACAAATTACGTTTTCCGAATATATCAAGGATTTTAAATACTGTCTCTTCGACACCCATTTCTGTTTCAGAGGTTATATTATAAATGCCTTGCTTTTCTCCTTTTTTTATGATGAAATCTACAGCGCTGCAAGTATCTTCTGTGTATATCCACCAACGCTTGTGCTTCTGTGTTTCTGCAAAGAGATAAAAAGATTCATTTCCTATACAGCGCAGGATAGTCTTTGCTATTAACCTATTTGTTCCTTGATATGGCCCAAAGTTATTTACGGGCCTAACCATTTGGACATTTGTATCGAAAGATGAATTATATGCACGTATAAACTCTTCAATCGAAGCCTTGCTTGAGGAATATGGATTTTTTGGGTGGAGGCGTTCGTTTTCTTTGCTTTTGTGATCTGGTTCTCCGAATACTTCATCAGTACTAAAATGGAGCATTCTAGTGTCTTTATTTCTACGTACCCATTCTAGTATATTAAATGAACCATAAACGTTTGTTTGCAAAAAGTCGCCAGCATATTCAAAACTTCTGCTCACATCAGCTTCTGCAGCTAGATGAATTATCTGGTCAGGGTTTTCTTGATTTAATATAGTGAATAGCCTATTCACATCATTAATATCACAGAATATGAACTTGAATTTTTCGTTTTGTTTTACGAGATTTTGTATGTGATTGTTCGCATAAGTGGCGTGAGTATTTTTTGATAAACCTATAACCTCATAATCTGTGTTATTAAGGTAGTAGTCTACCAAATTCGTTGCTATAAAACCATTAACTCCCGTAATTAATATCTTCAAGTTTTCACCAGTTTAGTTGTTCATACCAGAAATTATTTTCCTTAAACCAATTTATAGTCTTCTCTATGCCTTCTTCGAAGGAGTATTTTGGAGACCAACCAAGTTCTTTTATTCTTGCGTTATCTAAAAAGTAATGCTCAGAGTCTTTTCTCCTTGTTTCTGAATAACCTTGAAGTAGGGTTTCGGATTTCATCACAGCCAGAATTTTTTTTATAGCTTCTTCGGTAGTAAGTCCCTCATCAGGCGAGATATTATAGACATTATCTCGGCCATACTTAACCACATAATCTATTGCGCGTATTGTATCATCTACGTAGAGCCAAAACCTTCTAGCTGGTTTTTCTTCTTTATGGAGTTCGAAAGGTAAATTTTTTATGCAATTTATTATTGTTTTTGCTATTAGCTTGTTTGGATTTTGATATGGCCCAAAGTTATTTACGGGTCTAACTATTTTTGTATTTAAACCAAAACAGGAATTGTATGCACTCACGTAGTGCTCTGCCGCTGCCTTACTGGCAGAATAAAGATTTTTAGGTTGCAATGGGCTATTTTCATCATGTTTCAAATCATCGCCTTGCCCAAAAACAGCTTCTGTGCTAAGTTGGACAAATTTTGCCCCAGTTTTTGCATACCTAAGCCATTCTAAGATGTTGAATACACATTCTAGATTTGATTTTAAAAATTCATATGGTTGATCGAAGCTCTTTATGACTTCTGATTGTGAAGCACAGTTGATTATCATGTCTGGGCTTTCTTTGTCTAATATACCTTTTAGTCTGATATTATTTGTAAGATTACATAATACATAGTTAAACGTTTTGTTTTGTTTTTTTAAATTACTAATAATGCGCTCTTCTATTTTATTAGAAGTGCTGTTAACTACACCGAGTACATCATAATCTGAATTATTGATGTAATAGTTTACCATATTTGTTGCTAAGAATCCCTTTACGCCAGTAATCAATAATTTCATTTCCATCACACTTCATAGCACTTCAGCGGTTAGAGGATTTATCAATTTACCACCAGCATCTGTGTACCATTTAAGTTTTTTTATAGCAAAATCCATATAGTTCCATGCACCGATTATTAGATAATCCGGCATATCTGTTTTTAATGAGTCTTCATTTTTTATTGGTATGTTAGCTTTTGGTATATACCTACCTATTTTGCTGTCGGCAACTTCATACGCACATACAATATCTTTCTTTGTTAATCCGCAGTAGTTTATTAGTGTCGGAACTTTCGCAGGCACAGACCATATGGCAATACGTTTGCTATTTGCATTTAACTTTGCTATAAGACCATTTAGGCTGTTCTTTCTATCTTCTGCACGTTTTTGCAGTAAATCCATCGTGGATTTCTCATATAGACCGGACATTTCTTCATCTTTCATGAGTTTTAAGTCATTCTCACCGGACTCTGAAAGAGTAAAGCGCAATGAGCCTCCATGTTGTTGTGGCATATATAGGACATTTATCAATTTGAGCCCACATTGATTAGCCAGGATATTCATTGCTTTTACGGTCCAAACATAGTAGTGCTCTGCATATAAAGTTTCAAACTCTAACTTTTCAACTATGCTTTTAAGCCAATGTACCTCTATGATTATTTTACCATTTGGATTTATTAGATTTTTCATACCGTTTAGCATATCTCTGGGATCAGGTATGTGAGCAAAAACGTTATTTGCAACTACCAAATCTGCTTTGCCATATTTTTTAACTACATTATTACTCACATCAAAAGTAAAGAAAGTATTTATTGTAGTCCTACCTAAAGAATTGGCCTTAGCTGCAATGTTTTTCGCAGGTTCTATCCCAATAACGCTTTTAAACCCACCCTCATTACGCAGGAGTTCTACTTCTGTACCATCATTAGAACCAATTACTATAGCAAAATCTCTCTTTGACATCTGTGCGGCAACATTATGGTATAACTCCCTAAAATGCTCTACTAGCTCTTTGTTTACCCCAGTTAGATACAAATAATTATCAAACAAATCTGACCTATCTGCTATTTCTAGAAGCTGAAATAGACCACAATCTTGGCACATATAATATTTAAGTTCGTATTCATGTACTTTTTCTAAATTTTCTACTGTTGGCAGATCATTAGAGCTAGGCATTAGCCCTAGATTTAAAGCATTATACAAATTTTTGCTTCCGCAAATCACACATTTATCCCTAACAATCATTATAAATCACTTTTATTAAACTTATTAAGTACTTTAAACTTATAATTTAAATATATAATCCCGGTTAGCCCTCGGAGGGATCGTCTACAATCACTTCCCAAAGTTGCACCTTTTTTGTTACCTATTTTATATTTGACATTTGATACTCTAATTTTATTTAATGACCGTAAAACAAATTCATCTTGTTCTGTATCTATAACGAATGCGTCGTCTAATATTTTATGGCTTTGCTTCCTAACGAATTCATTACTTACAATCCAGCACGAACCCAATGATACATATCGTGTATATGTTTTAAAAAAAAGTGGTCTTAAAACTTTAAGCAATTGTGATTTTATATCTTTACTGTTGCTCCCAATAAGTTTAATTGGTGAATTGAACTTATCTAATATTTTTTGTGCTTTTTTTGAACACCTATTAAAAAATATTTGGTATAGTTTGTATGTTACTCTGTCGGATACAAGATAGCAGTCAACAGATTGTTGTTCTCCTGGAGAAATGTAAACTATATCTACCCGTTTTTCATCTAGTTTATCTAATTGGCTTTTTAATTTAGAAACTTCATCGATTTTAAGCATATCATCATTAGAAATTATAATCCATTTCGGTTTATATTTGGTTGCTATGTATTTTAATCCGAAATTTATAGTGCGTGCATAACTGAAAAATGGCCCGGTGCTTTCTAAAAATATTATCTGCAATCCCTTATATATTTTTAAACAATTACGAGAATATTGACCTAAATGGTTTTTTGTTGGTATTAATACTATATAGTTTTTATTTCCGCTTTCTTCATATACGCTAAATTTTTGCTTAGGCCTTTTTTTCATCCATCTAATCAGATCCTTTGATGACCCAAAACTGTTATAAAATTTTAGAATGTCATCTTCTTTTTTACTGAATAAAAGTTTTTCAAGAAGCAATACCTTTTTATAATAATTCACGCTAATCACCTATAACTGTTTTATATAACTTAAAATATTTTGTTGCCATATATTTATAGTCATTTTTTTTTGCTAGTTGAACTGCAGCTATTTTGGCCTTTCGAAATGTTTCATTTTGCAATAAACTTTTAACTGCACAATAATATGATTCTGGCTTGTTTTGGCTAACTACGATTCCTTCTCTCCCATTTGAGATTATTTCATTAATACCTGTATATTTTGAAACTATAACAGGTAGTCCACAACCCATTGCTTCTAGTGGTGCTAGGGCTAAGCCTTCGCCTCTACTTGGTAGGATGAAGATATCAGAAGCTTGATAATACCTTATTTTTTCTAGCTCACTAACTCTCCCCACAAATTTAATAATATCATGGGTATGCCTGTTTTGTTTACCTACACCAATTATATTCAAATAGGCATTGTTTCTGCTCAAAAGCCTAACTGCATCAATTGCTATGTCTAATCCCTTTCTATAAGCATCTCCGCCTACGAATAATAGATAAATTGCGTCATCTTTAAATCCTAGTTTATGCCTTATCCTAACTTTTTCAGTATTTGATACTGGGGCATAAATATCAGCATCTATCCCATTATATAAAACCTCAATTTTCTTTCTCGTGTATTTTGAAGCAAAAGATTTTACATTATTACTTACAGCAACAGTTTTTTTGGAGTATTTTATATTATTTATCTCAGTTCTTCCAGAAGTGACTTTTATAAACAATCTATCCAATAAACTTCTATCTTCGTGCGTTTGGATAGAAAAGCCATGTAATGTTAAGATTGTGTTAAATCGGATTAATTCTTTAAATCCACCTATATCACCATGTACATGTATTATATCATAATTAGAGCCATTTTCATTTACGAAATTTTTTAGTTTATTATTGTATATTGCTTTTCTAAGGAAGATACCAAGTTTACCAAAGAGCTTAAATTCTGGAACTTTAAATGTATATAAATTCCCAAATTTTGTTTTGATAGCGCTATCTTTATTGCTTACGCAGGTTACATCAACTTCATGCCCCACATTATGTAAATTTTTTGCAATGTCGTATATTACCTGTTCTACACCTCCACCGTCGTTCAAGAATGGATTGTAAAAACTTGTCTGAAGGATCCTCATATAATCTCATACTTTATAGTATATAACTCCGATTCCAAAAGCCCTTTGTTTATTTTTGTCTTCTATGATTTCAACGTATTTATATTTTCTTTTAAGCTGCATCCAAAATTTATTTACATCTGCCCAACGCGGATTTATTATGTATCCTGCCGCGATATCATGAAATGCGATAATCCCACCGTTTTTAACTAAGCTTTTATACATATCAAAATCAGACTTTACTCCCATGTAAGAATGATCTCCATCTATAAATAACATATCAAATTTTTTATTTCCAATAATTTTTTTAACTTTTTCTAAATTTTGTTTTTTATGGCTATTTCCAGAAACTAAAAATATCTGTTGTTTACTCAATGCAAATGATTTATAGAAATTTTGCTTCCATTTAGGATGTACCCAGTCAAGACTTACAATCATGCCATTTTTGTTTATTATACGTGAGAATAAGTATAGTGTACCCCCATTTGCCGTGCCTATTTCCAAGACATTTTTAATTTTTTCTGATTTTAGTAAGTTTGAAAATTTTACAAATTCTGATTTTAATTGCGCTGGCCTAATGCTTGGTGTAAAGACCTTGTATTTATTAGCATAATCAAAGACCTTATTAATATCATTGTTGTTTTGCCCTATAAAATATTTGTTTTTATTAGGATTAAATTTTAATTTTTCAAAAAGCAGCAGGTCTTTTACATAATCCAATTTAAATTTCATTATGTAAAAAAAATGGTATTTAATGAATCGTTTTGGTCCCTCATTTTTTATTGTTCTTATTGAAGTAATTATTAAACTATTCTTATAATCCATACATATCACTCCTACCTATATTTTGCTGCTTTATTTGCTTTAAGAGATAACCCCTCTTTTAACCCCTTTAAATATGCCATATAATATTCACGCTTATTATTTGCCTTGAATGGGATATAGTATAAAAGATATAGTATCATGTGTGCGGGAACAAAAACAAGCAAAAACAGCAGAAATCTCACTTTTGGTGCATATTTCCTCTCTATTAAAAAATTGGACATGACTGTTGCATACATCCTATATGGAGGTCTGTCAACTAGGTTTATACTTCTTTTCCCAATATCATGTATTGTGACTGCCTTGGTATATATATAGTTCTTATATCCTGCGAGCTTAAGCCTTTGAGCTAAATCTGGTTCAGAATGTATTTGAAAATTTGGATCTTCTCCGCCAATTTTAGTATAAAGTTTTTTTGATACAAGATACGCATTTGGTATTCCATCTGTTTCTATTAAATTATGTCTTAGCTCACTTCTGGGGACTGGTTCTAAATTCGGGTTCATCCAATTTGTCCTACCCCCATAAAACCATAAATCTCCATGAGAATTATACATTAGTGGACCAATTAGACCAACATTTTTTATGCTAAAATATTTGAGGACCAGATTTTTTATTGCATTTTTTTCTAATATGTTGTCGTCATCAACGAAAAAGAGTATTTCTCCTTTTGCCAAACCTGCACCATCATTTCTACTTTTTATAAGGTAGGTTTCTGTTTTATGTTGGATCAATTTTATTTTAAATTTTTTTGTTAGTGATCTTAGATCACTCCCTGGATCATCGTTTATCGTTATTACTTCGATATTTTTGTATGTGCCATTAAATACACTTTCTAAGCACCTGGCGAGCTTCTTTGGCCGCTTATAAGTAGGGATTATGATACTTACTAAAGGTTCTTTATTTTCACTTTTCATGGTATCAGAGCCTTTCGATTTCGCTTTTCTTTCTGAATGTATCTATAAGGCCTTCACATGTTCCTTTAAATAATGCTCTTATTAATTTTAACTTTCTGTTTTTCCGGTTTTTGTCTTTCATTATGGCCCTTATATAGAATGTAATATAGAGTGGCATTGAAATAGTGAAAGTAAGTTTATTCACTAAGTTATCATACCTAAATACATAAAGCACTTTGCTATGCATTGAATGATACATCCTACGCTCATTTACCCTTAGAAAGTATGCTTCTTTCGGATTATATGGAATGTCATGATATGTTTTTGCTCGTGGATTTATTATTGCTATATAACCTGCTTTCCTTACCCTTGCTTCAAAGTCCCCATCTTCACCCATATAAGGTACCAACAGATCCCACAACCCTGCTTTCTTTACTACCTCCCTTTTGAACATAAAAGCATTTGCAAAATCTTCGACTTCTTCTCCTTCTTCTATCTGCCCGTACCATTTCTCATTTTCATGAATGTATATTGCTCTTCGCATAAACTTGCTTCTCATAACACCAGCATGCATAATTATGCTTTTATTAGAATAATAAAGCGCAAGCGGACCTACAATACCAATATTTTTATCTTTTGTTATTGAATGCACCAACTCTACGATGCATTTTTTATCTATTTCATTATCATCATCTAATATAAAAATTAATTCGCCTTTAGATTGTTTTATTGCCTTATTTATTGCAATTGATATGTTTTTTTCGGTATTATGAATGTACTTTATCGTTTGAAATTTGCTTTTAAAGCTTTCAACCACTAACTCGCTATCGTTTGACTTTGAGTCATCTGAAACAAGTATTTCAATGTTTTTGTAAGAACTGAAAATCACAGAATTTATGCATCTTTTGAGCATTTTTGATCTGGCCATCGTTGGAATTATTATTGATACTAAAGGCTTACTTTTACTATTATTTGTTTTTGTAAACATTTACTGCACCTGTGGCATCTTCCATTTTACCCTTTAGAATATACCATAAAACAATTAAAATGCCAACTGACGTAGCAAAGATAATTATTGTGGAAGTATCTAATAGCATATCGGACTTTAATTCTAAATTCAGAATATTAATCATTCCGGATGAGAGCAAGGCAAGTATACCCAAAAAAACTAGCAAAACAACAAGCTTATTATGATTCAAAGATATATTATAGTACTCAATATCTACTTGCTTATTTCCTTGCAATTGAGGATCTGTTGCAATTTGGTGAAGTTCTTTATAATGTGTTTCCATTACATAGACATAGAAAATCAACAAAAGACCAGAATACGTTAAAAGAGCGATACTAATATTCGGTAAATTTGCATTTGTTTGAAAAAAAATAAATAAAACAGATAAAATAGATAATATTGCTACCCCTATTATGATTACTATAATCCTTTCTTTTATACGCTCTAACAAAAAGTAGAGTATATTATTCTTATTCATATAGTTACACCATTAAAAATATACAAATTCCATATAAAATTACTTTTCTTTAACTTTATCTTCGAGTAGGATAAAAATTAGTATGAGCTGCTTTTATTAGCGCGGCGTGGAAGTAATGTAAATCGTAGTAAAGAAACATGATTTTTGCTTCGGCTTTTTTGTTATTATATACTTTTCACCGTTGCATCAGATCATTCAATTAATATCCACTGCATTGAAATTACTTATCATTGCAGTTTAAAACCTTAATGTTATATTAGATTTAGGAAGTTGACTTTTATATTTATATCATTCAAACACCTTTTTTATATTTCCCAATTATCTAACTCCCACGACTGATTTACATGTATTTTACAATGTATGCAATAAGGCAGGAATAAATATGGACTGCAACTTTCTCAATACCTACAAACCTGTTCCTTGAAAGGCCGAACACTGGTGCTAATTTTCCTGACGACAAATAGAAAAGAAAAGAGAAAGTTCCTACAGATTTATTATCGGCGCAAGAGTATTTAAAAATTCAACTTCTTATATTTATATAAAAGATTAGGGTATATATATGTTGTATTTACAATCTTAAAATTAGTTCTAGGTTGTTTATATTGGTAAAAAATTGTTGGAGAATTAGGTACCTGCTAAGCATAGTTAATATTTCTTATTAGGTATTTGAGCTAGGGAAATAAAATGACTAGTAAAACTATTCACAAAAAGGTATTATTGCTGATATTATTTTTGATAATAATTAACGTTGTGTTTGACGTAGCTTATTTTAGAAATGCTTACCCCTTTGGCGGGGATTATGCCTTTTCAGAACCATATACTAGCATATTTAAGCATTTTTTTGCTTATAATTATCTTTCTTATTCTGGCTTATTTTCGAATACTACATCGCTACCGGGTTTGCTTTATGGGATTCTTTTCGTTCCAATAAATTATTTGTTCGGACTTAAATATGCTATCTTATTTAAAACAATCATTATTCCTGCAATTATTGGTAGTTCTGGGATGTTCTTGCTTATATATGCACTAATTGACAAGGATAATAAAACAGCATATTTTTCCGCATGTATTGGATCTTTGATTTTTACATTGCAATTTGCTGTTTTCCAGATACCTACTTATTCTGTTATAATATTTCCATTCATTTTTTTAAGTTTATACCTTTTTATAAAATATTTTCATAACAAAGGTCTAAGGTTATTATTATTTTCTATAACGACATTGCTGACAGCATTTGAAATTTCTTTTCTAGGATATAATTACATGATATGGGGTGTTATTTTAATTGTACCAATATTAGTCGTAATTTTACTTTTTAATTATAAGACCCATAAAAGGCTTTGGTTTGACTTAATGTTAATATTGCTCCTTTCGATTTTAATAAATTTTTCGTACTTATTTAGTACTTACTTAAATACTATCATATTTAAAAGTCAATTTCAAGGACTAATACACACGTCCTCTACGACAGTATTGAATTTATACTATCCGATAATTTATGGAATTATTGCAATGCAGATACCATATGGCATCATTACTTCTAAGTTACCCCTAAATCCGTTATTAATTATATTTATTATAGCTTTGATACCAATAGTTTATTATGTTAAAAATCAAAGCTCTAAAAAAGTAGAAAAATCTTTTATCTTTGGATTTTTAATTGCCTTACTTTTATTTTTGTCATTGGCTACCGAAGCGCGTAAGCCTTTTGGGATCGTTTTCTTATGGCTTTATAAAAAAATCGGTTTTCTTGTTGCACTTAGATACCCTACAAATTTCCAATCAGCATTTGGCTTTATGATTCCTGTTTTATTTGGGCTGGGATCCTTTGCAGTACTTGATACTTTACATAAAAAGAATAACCTCTATTATATACTTTTACTTATAGTGATAATTTCGGTTACTTCATATTTCATCTATCTATTCGCTTTTGTACCAATTACCCTAAATTATGCACCTACAAGCACCAATTCATTACCATTTATTAGAACCATACCCGAATATACTACAAACATAGCTAATTATATAAATAAAAATATAAGTTACAGCAAATTTTCAGTTGCAACTTTGCCTGCAGATCAGTATTGGCATTTATCGAGTTGGTACGATGCCATAAATATTTATAGTTCTATAATAAATGCACCAGTATATACAGGTGGAGCAATTGCTTCTTTCGAGTTCTTCTTTCCGCAAACACAGAATATGTACCTTGAAGCGGCTCAAAAAATAGAAGATTCGAATAGTTCTATTAACGCCTCTGCAGAATTAGGAATCTTTGGCATAAAATATATAATAGTTGAGGGCAACTCATCGCACAAGTCTTTTGATGAGTATCATTTTGCCCTTCCGTTCAATTTTAACACGATATACAAGAACCTCAATAGATCAAGAGATCTGTTGTTTGTTTCTAAGTATGCAAATTCGAGCATTTACATTAATAATGCTGCAGTACCATTAGTTTATTCCAGTTATATTATATGCACGAATTTTACAAATACCACACAGATAATAAATTTTATAGGTACAAATGATAACATAAATATAAGAAAATATTCAGTTTACTCTAGCAATTTCAGTGGGTATATATTAGATTATGGAAATATCCACATTTATACTGCACAAAAAGAAGAGCCAGGTGTATGCCAAGTCAGACATATAGTATTACCTAAAGTGTCTTTCATAGAAAAAACGCCTACTAGCGTCACTGTTAAGATATTAAATGCTACTACTCCTTACTATCTTGTCTTTCGTGAGACGTACGATCCACATTGGGCGGCATTCTATTTCAACGGGACGGAAGTTAATCCACGTGACCATATAGCCGTGAACGGGTTTGCCAATGCGTGGTACATGAACAAAACCGGGAATTATACGATTACATTGTATTACACCCTTCAGACCGATGTATGGATCGCCTGGGCGGTGAGCTTCGCGGCTCTCTTTGTTACTGTTGGGATCGGGGTTTACGGGTGGAAAGAAATGAAGAAGGAGAAAATGCGCAGCCGCAGATGAACCGGTGCTTACATATTTATT
>JAJZKH010000086.1 GCA_021850955.1 Microcaldota archaeon | reverse complement strand
TTTTGATTGACAAAAAGTTTTATGAAAATGAAGCGTTAAGTAAAGAAGAAATTGAAATTGTAAAAGGAGCTTATGAGCTTTGTAAGTGATTTTTTGGTAAGATTTGGGTATCATGTATCAATAGCTGGAGGAATTTCAAAATCATTTGATTATGCTTCAGAGATAGGCTGCACATCTATGCAGATATTTTTAAGTAGTCCTAGAACATGGGCATTAGAAAGGTCATCACCAGAAGAGAAAAGGAGATTTTTGGATAAAACAACTACTTGTGATATAAAACCTATTTTTGTCCATATGCCATATCTGCCAAATATGGCTTCACCTAAAGAAGAAGTTTATGAAAAATCGATAAAAATCATGAGTGATATAATTGAAGAGTGTGCTACATTGAGTATACCGTACGTAGTTGCACATTTAGGAAGCGAGCTAGGAACTGGAAAGGAAAACGGAATAAAAAGAGTTGTTTCAGCAATAAATAAAATAAAAAAGAAGAATAACGGAGTTTCAATACTTTTGGAAAATCAAGCTGGACAAAAAAACAGCGTAGGTTCTTATTTAGACGATCTTAAGGAAATATTTGATAACGTTAACACTGATGAAAAAGGTTTTTGTATTGATACCTGTCATTTATTTGCCGCAGGTTATGATATAACAAAAAAAGAAGTAATAGAAGAAATAAGAGATAAAATAGGTTTTGATAATATAAAAGTAATACATTTAAATGATGCAATTTATGAGCTTGGTTCTAAGAGAGATAGACATGAATGCATCGGAAAGGGAAGCATAGGTGTAGAGGGTTTTAAAAAGTTCTTTTCTTTTAAAGGAGTAAATAAAATGAACTTCATACTTGAAACCCCGAGAGAAGATAAAACTGAAGAGTTAGAAGAGTTAAGTTTAGTTAAGAAACTTATCTCATAATAAGACTATTTTTATGTGATTTTATGAGTAGTGTTAGTGGAACTTGTAGAATTTTATATATACTAAAAAGAAAAAAGGTATCGATTAACGGTGATTTTAATTTTGTTTGGAAAAAAGTTTTCTTTAAAAAATATCTTAAATTAACTGGTAGGATAAATCCCCATATTGCAATAACAGGTCAAAGTGGTTCTGGAAAATCAAATGCAGCTAATTCAATAATAAAAGAATTATCAAAGAATAATTACAACTTTGTAATAATAGATCCTAAAAATGATTATGGAAGTATTGCAAATGAAACTTCTGCTAAAATTTATAATGCAAGGTATGAAGGAATAAATATTTTTGAAAAAGGAAATGTTTCTATAACGGATAAAACTGCAGAGTTATCTGATTTGTTCCAAAGGCATTTAAAACTTGGGCATGTTCAAAGAAATTACTTATACAGATGTATAAAGTATACTTATGAAATATCTGAAAGAAAGAATACTGAAGCATCTTTTTCGTCTCTTTTATTTACAATTAATGTTTTTAGAAAAAATGCAGAAATTAAAGGTAAAAAAACTGAAGTCAATATGTTAGAGTACTTAAAGGGAAGATTAAGTGTTTTAGAACATTTAGAAAAGAAGAATAAGCTCAAGTTATCTGAGTTAATGAACTCAAAAAGTATCATAACATTAGGAGGATTAAGTACTGCAGATTCACAAGGAATATTTATGGAAGAGTTATTAAGACAAATTTACTCTTATGCTGTTTCATCTGAAGATGAAAAATTAAGAACATATATTTTAGTTGATGAAGCTGGAAAGTTAGGCGATAATCCAATATTAGGTAGGTTAGTATCTGAAGGTAGAAAATACGGAATAGGAATAATTGCAATTTCTCAAAGTGCAAAAACACTAGATAAAGATGTACGCGCAAATTCTTCTCTGTTGTTGAGTTTTTATACAAGAGAGCCAGAAGAACTCAATTACTTATCTAGTTATATCTCAGGAGGTAGTGATGGAGAACGCTTATCAAAAATAAAATCGTCATTTAGAAGATTAAGAGTAGGAGAGGCAGTAGCTATTGATTACAACACAATGGATCCGCTTTTAGTAAGATTTGAAAAAATAAAAAATGTAACTGAGCCTTTGGAGTTCCTTTTGCAAGAGTTTTTAAGAAAACCAAAAATGAAGTGTGAAATTGAAAGAAATTTCAAAGAAAAAGGAATGAAATCTTCAGATATTGAAAAAACATTAAATGATTTGGAAAAAATAGGAAAAATAAAGAGCTTTCCTCTATTTGCTAATTCAGAATACGATGGCATTTGGTACATAAGATTTGCAAAAAATACACCAGAACATGATATTACAATTTATTTAATTAAAAAGCATCTTGAGAGTTTAGGAATTTATTCTCTGATTTATAATAAAGCATATGGGCCAGATCTTACAATTGAAAAAAATAATATAAAGATTGCAGTAGAGTATGAAACAGGATTAAAAAACTTTAATGAAACGAAAGATATGATAAATGAAAGATTGAAAACATTTGACAAGATATTAGTTTTATGTAATAACTCATTTTTAGAACGATACTTAAATATCCAAGATGAAAGAATTAAAGTAATGGGTATTAATGAATTTTTAAAACTAAAAGAATTGCACGTTTTCAATTAGTAATAGTGTTTTTATAGTTAATTGTAAGAATAAATATGTGATTCGGTGCTAAGTGAAGTTGAGATTATATGTCTTACATTGATAGCTGCTGCGATAGCAGCAACTTCACAGTACTTAATGAAAAGATCAATACACAAATTCAATATCAATATTAAGGGGATATTTTCTTTATTTAAAAATAAGTTTCTTATATTAAGTATTCTTGTTTATTTAGTTAGTTTAGTTTTTTACCTTATTGCGTTATCTTCAGGAGAGTTGTCTTTTGTATACCCAACATTCGCAAGCACATTTTTGTTTGTTTTTATAATAGCAAAATTAAAGCTAAATGAACCTATAACATTACACAGAGGAGTAGGCCTTGTACTTATTGTAATTGGGATAATAATAGTGGCGCTGACTTATTAGTGATTAAATGAATAGTAAAAAGATTTTCATAATAATGCTCGTTTTTAGCACAATACTAGGAGCTTTAGGACAGTTGCTTTTTAAGATTGGTTTGAATAGTTTAGGTCTTAATTTAATTTTATTCATAATATTAGGAGTATTAAGTTATGGATTTTCTACAGTAATTTATTTGTATGTTTTAGGTAGAGCACACTTAAGTTGGACTTATGGTTTAGGAGGTTTAAGTTATATCTTTGCAAGTCTTTTTGCATTATTTTTTATAAATGAACCTATAACTCTGTTAAGATGGATAGGAATCTTAGTAATTGCCCTAGGAACAGCGCTCATAGGAATAAGTTAAACGTTTTCATTTTTTAGATTTAGAACCCTTCCTTAAATATCTTTCAATTATCTTCTCATATATTTCGGAACGTAGATCTCTTCTATCGGTAAACTCATAAACTAAATTAACAGTAACTACGTAAAGATCATTATGTAAATACTCTATGTTAACGTGATAATTTTCTATTTTTCTAGAGTTAAGTACCTCTTTAACTACCTTCTTTACACCTTCATAAGGAATATTTACAGATAAATCAAACTGCAAGCTAATTACATTTTCAGTAGCTCTTCTATAGTTTAACACTAATGCCTGAACAACTATACTATTTGGTACATAAACTGGGATGTTTTCATCATTAGTTAACTCTGTATATAATAAACCAATATTTCTAATTTTTCCTGAGAAACCTGGTACAAATTTAT
>JAJZKH010000085.1 GCA_021850955.1 Microcaldota archaeon | reverse complement strand
ACATATTTAAAAAATAAGAAAAAAACGGAGAAAGAAAAGCACTTCAATTTCCTTTCTCCAAAGGATTAGTACAAATTTTAGAAAAACATACGAGGCGTATGCGCAATATGATAATATGTTACGATTGCAAATGATTTGATATTCCAATAAAAAAATGTATGTTTTTATTCTAAATATACCAATACTTCAATTATTCTTTATAACGAAAAATATAAAAGTTTTTCTATTCAATATAAATTGATTTTATGAACGAATTGGTCGAGGAACCTCCTCATATCGAAGCTAAAGTAATCGTAATAGACAACGCAAACTCCGAAATACAAGAGAAGTACCCAGATGGCTGGATACCAATAAAGATCCTACTAAAAAGCACAAAAGCTAATAGCGTAAGGGCTAAACTAGGGTTCAATAATATGGTACGACTAGGTTATCTCGAAAAACGAAACAGAGATAATGATACATTTTATAGACTAACTGAAAAAGGAAAATCTATAGGTTTATCATGGAGAAACCTAAAACTATAAAGGTTTTTAAATAGACAGAAAGTTTCTTTTTTTCTTTATTCTTTCTCTACTTCTAGTTATAACTATAAGACTAATACCTTATAACTCTCAAATCCTAAAAGAACCTGACGAGTATGTCTACTCCTTAATCTCTCAAAGGATAGTAAATTCTTTATCTTCACATAGTACTTTTCTTTCAAATAATATCTATACAGATTATACAGTTCAGAATGCTCCATATACAGAAAAACCATTTTTAGTATGGATCCCTGCACTATTTTCTTTATTTACAGGACTTTCTATATTCCAAACATTTAATTTAATTGCACCAATTATTTTTATCTTCCTTTTTATATTCTTTTATTTATATGTCGATACTCTTTTAGAGAATAAATATTATTCACTTCTTGCAACTATACTATTTTCAGTTTCTTTGGCTTCTTTATACCATACAATAGCTGGAGAATGGCGAGGAGAAGAATTATCTCTATTATTTTTATTTGTAGGACTTTACTTCATCAATAAAATGTCTTTCAAAAAAACCTTTACTAAAACATTCACTTTAAATTCTTTGTATATACTTTTATTTCTGTTCTCAATAATATTTTTAACTTTTTCTTGGAATGGTGCAATATTCTCTATTCTACTACTTATAATCGCATTTATCATAGGAGTATATTACTTCATAACTGATTTATTCCAAATAGATTATTACTCTCAATTATATTTATTAATTTTAATAACGATAATAATATCCATCGTCATATTCACATTTTATTTTTCTAAATACCAGATAACTTCATTAAGTACTATATCAGAAACTTCTGCACCTTCATTATTATTCTTATTAATATCTACTGACTTCATATTGATACCTTTTATAATAATATTACTTTTTCTTTCTGTATTCTATAAAAAGTTTCTTCATCTACCTAAAAATCATAAAGAGTTCTTTTTTATCGTCTTAACTCTTTCATGCGTTTATCTAGGATTACAACAGGAAAGATTTGTAATATTTTTAATTATACCTCTAAGTATAATTATGGCTTGGTTTGTAAAGGTATATCTAAAAGATACTGAAAAGACCATCGCAAAATCCCTAACGAGATTGTTCATATTGATTGTAGTTCCTTCTATAATTCTATACTCGATATTCTACGTAGCTAACGTACAACCAGCCGACAACCTAAACGCTAATTTCTATTCAGCTCTATACTACCTCAAAAACAACACGAACGCCAACGCCACCGTGCTATCCCTATGGGCTGATAGCTCTGTGATAGAGAATATAGCTAATAGACGAGTGTATTCGGATAGTATGGCTGG
This sequence comes from Microcaldota archaeon, assembly GCA_021850955.1. The sequence continues at coordinate 1,961 of JAJZKH010000085.1, read as the reverse complement.
AGGTTTAGGTATGCCACAGTTCGCACAGTTCCTATATGCTAAATACAAAAACTTCACTTATCTCTATCAGATCAACGTAACTTATCTTCTAGTACGAAGGATATGGCTAAATGAGAATGTTTCTATCTTTTCCTATATCTCTAATAATAATTATACTCTCAACTTCAACCAGACTAACTTTTACTACTTAACAGTACTTAACGAAAGTGATAATAATCTATCTGTAGTATTTAAAAATAACGACACAACGATATATAAGGTAGAAAAATGAATCTTTTAGAAATTATATTATTGGTCATTCTGATATTATTTTTTGCAGTAATAATAATATATTGGGAAACAGTTAAAAAACTAATATTCTTCTTATTAATAGGCATAGGTTTTGGTTTTCTTACTGTTATGATAATCTCTTTATGGTTTAGTTCAATCTCACTTTATTGGATTCCTGTATGTTCTATTATTTTTATTATAATCGGACTGTATAAAATAAAAAAAGAGGATAGTTTAGGAGTTCTGACTAACAATAATTGAACAATCCAAAATACTAAAAGTTTAAATACTTTACTATATAATAAAATAATCTGACTAACATGGCACGAATTTCGCCAAAAGCGGGTATAGTAGGTATCGTAGTAATAATCATACTACTTTACATAACTGCTATAGTCGTAGGCGTGTTTGGACAAGTAGGTCAAGCAGTAGCAAACACATTACCAGCTAACTCCACGGCTCTAACAAACTACAATACTGTGCTATCAAACATAGCTTTAGTATTGCCTTTCGTTGGAATCTTGGCGATAGTAGGTGCTGTTGTACTATTGCTCGATATGTTTGGAATAGGCGACATATTGAATCTTGGTGCAGTTTAAACACTATGATTTGACACCTATATAAAACGATATAAAACGATGATAAGCGGTTTGCTGAAAACCGCCTTGTATTTAAAAAATAGATGAAAAAAATGATTGCGGTTTTAGGAATTGTATTTTTTGCTATTTCTTTAATACTTTTTATTATCTCGTTAATACCTTCTTATAAAAATACTTATCACTTATTGATATTTTTAAGGATCTTTTCATTTATCTTCTCCTTTTCAGGTATGTCATTAATGAATTTATCTACCTCTCTTTCAGTTCCAGCAATATATGTAATCAATGAAACTATGTTCGTATTTATATTGATGATTATTGGATTAACTCTGATAGATGTAGTATTAATGTTGAATAGAATTGGAGATAGAAGATATAATCCAAAAGTAAAACCAAGAGATGCTATATTTATAGGTAATGAAGCATACGTCAGAAAAGAATATGAAGAGCGAGAATAAATTCAGAGTACTTATTTTTTTCTTTTCAGAAGTATTTATATACCTTTCTTTATTATATAATAAAGTAGTGAAGAGATGTCAGGTATATTTCCTAATTCAATAGCTCCTACGTCAATAGCGGCTTTATCTACAATGGGTTTATCCTCTATCAGTCCTACAAATACAGGTAGTTCAACAGGTGGTTCAAGTTCTTCTTCTGGTTCTACTAGTTCCAATACAGAAGCAATAAATCTAGAAGGAGGTATTAGTCCTGTATCTTTGAGTAATTCTAAAAGTATTTTTTCAGGATTAGGAATTTCTCCTTATTCCGCATTAAGTACTTCTGGTACAGGAGTAAATGGTTTATCTCCTTTAAATAAAGGCAGTCCTACTGAAGAAGCAATAAACTCAGGAAGCGGCGGTTTTGCTATTAATGTACCTTCTGGTGGCTTTTTAAGTATGCCTCCGGCTGGAGGTTATGGTGGTGCAAGTAGTGTTTCTAGTATAGCTCCTTCAAGTTTAATAGATGTTAAATCTATTCAAGATACAGTTAAGAATTTAGGAAGTATAGCATCACAACAGATTAAATCAATAGGACAAGCAACTCCTAAAACGCAATTAGGCACGACTTATGGCTCAGGGCTATCTACTAGTG
>JAJZKH010000084.1 GCA_021850955.1 Microcaldota archaeon | reverse complement strand
TATACGTTCCAAGATTTTCCAGGTTATTGAAGCGTTTGAGCCTGAAAGGGAAACAGCAAGTTCTGCTATCTCTTTTACGGATAATTGATCATCAGATGCTAAATTAAATATATCATTTTCATACTTTGAGTTCGAGTATATATAAAATGTTGCATTTAGTATATCTTCAATTGCTATGTAATTCTTTTTTTGAGTTCCATTTCCCAATACCTTTAGCTCCTTTTGTCCGAATCTTAGTTTTTTAACAAAATCATATGCAACTCCATGAGTCATGTTTTTACCTACTGCGTTAGCAAGCCTAAAAATATTGTACTTTATACCATATATTGAGTTGAATGAGGAAATGATAGCTTCTGATCCTAATTTTAATCCTGAATACATTGAAATAGGCTTTAATGGACCATAGTTTTCAGGAGTTGGACGCACATTAGCGTTGCCATATACGCTTCCTGAAGAAGGAAATATAATATTTTTAACATCTGCAATACGCATAGAATCAAGGACATTAAATGTAGAACCTAGACCTTCATCAAAGCTTGAACCTGAAAAACTTACAGAAGGATTAGCTGCAAAATGAAGCAAACATTCAAAGGAACCTGATTTTAAAGAAGATATCAATGCTCCTTTATCAAGAGTCGAACCCTTAATAAAAGTCATGCCTTTTTCTTTGAAATCTTTTATTAAATCGTAATTGCCACTTTGAAGATTATCGTAAACTGTTACCTTTGCACCGTGGTTTATCAAAAATTCAACTATATTACTTCCTATGAAACCAGCTCCTCCAGTAACAAAGAAACTTTTTTCTGAAAAATCATAATTTTGCATGCTATCAATCTAGATTAAAGTACTTTAATATGATATTATATATTTCGTATATCTCAATGTTTTTTATTTGTGGTTTTGTGTTTGGGATATATATTCCAAAAATTCCCATCTGAGTATGATCGCCTCTTTTTGGAGGTTCAGGAAGCATGAAGAGTGAGTTGTTTGAAAAATTAAATATGTCTATAGAATATCCAGGTTCTGCTTCTACAAAAAGATCAGGTGAGATAAACGAGGTTTTATAGGTGTAGTAAGTGTTTGCATCTATTACCTTTTTAATTACTGGAAGGCCTTTGCCGTTTTTTATTGTCTTTAACTTTGAAGTAAGATCTGCCTTTATTTTTTTAACTTCACTAGAAGATACTATGCCTTTATCAAAACGTTTATCGTTTATGAAGATAGTTGCAACATTTATGTTAGATATTCCTGCAAATGCAACGGTGTTACCCATATCATAATCAAAAAGATGAAGTCTGGTATAATTACTAGATGATGCTGAGGAAAAAACCGCTCCCATAGACTTATGCACTATTTTTTTAGCCGAATGAGGAAGTTTATCATACACCTTTCTAAAACTTGTTTTCATTGCTTTTTCCCTTATTGAGTATGATATTGAAGGTTTTATTTGAGCATCTGATGATAAAGTTTTTAGTATGCTTTTTTTAATTGAAGCAAAATCATTTTTAACAAGCCAGCAATTTATAAGAAATTTTTCTTTTATAGGTTGAGCGCCATGGTCCGATACTATTATAACAGGGGCATTCTCTTTTTCAGCGCGTTCTATACAGGATAATATAAAGGCATCTATTGCTTTGTAGATAGGCAATAAATAATCATACACGTTAGTCTTGTTTAAAACGAAATGCTGCAATCTGTCCGTTTCAGTAAAACACACATATACAAAGGAATAATTATTTTTTTTAATTGCAGACTCTGCAATTCTTGAACGTGATGTTATACTTTTTACAAAATGTTTTACTGCTTCTTCATCGCTCATTTTTCCTGCTTTCATGTCTTTTTCTATATCAGGCTCTCCGTAAAAATCCTCTTTTTTCATAAGAGATTCTAAAAATGGGCTGTTTGTTTTAGCTTTTAATGGAAAACCAGTCATCATATCTATATTATTATAATTTGGAAGAGTTGTGTTCATTGCAGGTGTTATTACAAGGCACCTTCCAAACTTCTCGGCTATATTTTTCCAGAATGGCTCTGATTTTTCAGGATTATAGAATGCAAGTTCTGGAGTATAATCTTTTTTCATCTCGAAAAAATCAGGTACACCGTGCTCTGAAGGATTCTTACCTGTATATATAGTAGGCCATGCAGCTCCTGTCATTGGTGGTAGTGTAGATTTCAACTCGAGCAGAGAACCTTTTTGGATTATCTTTTTGAACCCTTGAAGATCGTATTTTTCCACAAGTTCTTTTATTAACCATAATGGTGCAGAATCAATACCTATAAGATAAAGTTTTTTCTCTGTTTTCATCAACTTACACCAGTATTTTTAGATTAATTTAGATTAATATATATTATTTATACATAAAAAGATATTTATGATTGACATGAACGGAAATGATAAGATGTATGTAAAAAAAGTACTCACGCTGCTTAAAACAAAGTATAAAGATAAGATGCATACAGAACTTGTGCATAAAAATACTACTGAGTTATTTGTTGCTGTTCTTCTATCGCCACAGTGCAATGACAATCAGGTTAATAAGGTAACAAAGATATTGTTCGAAAAGTATAGAAGCCTTTATGATTATGCTAATGCCGATATAAAAATGTTGTATAGATATCTAAACGGCTTAAATTATTACAAAACAAAGGCTAGACATCTAAAAGAAGCTGCAAAGATTATTTTGGAAAGATTTAATGGAGAGATACCTAAAACAATTAGCGAATTACTTGAACTTCCAGGTGTAGGAAGAAAGGTAGCGAATGTTATCTTAAATGAAGGATTTGGAATCTCAGAGTACGGAATAGCAATAGATACCCATTGTATAATAGTATCTCAACGTTTAGGCCTTACTAAGAATAAAACAGCCGATAAAATAGAGAAGGATCTTATTAAAATAATACCAAATGCCGACTGGAAAGTCTCTTCAAATTTATTAATTGCATTGGGAAGAGATACCTGCACAGCAAGAAAAAAATTTTGCAATGATTGTATTCTTAAGAAAATATGCCCTAGCAGCGAATATTAAATTTAATATGTAATTAAAATAATTTAAAAATAAAGAACGGATCTAATAATTAGTGATTATGCCGCATCTATGCTGTCTTCAGGGTATCCAAGAGTTAGAAGCGCTTTCTTTACAGCTTCTTTATGCTCACCTTGGAGCTCTATTATCCCATTCTTTGATGTGCCTCCACATGCTAATATGCGCTTTAGCTCCTTTGCCGTTTTATCCATTTCATCTCCAGACAGACCTGAAACTACGGTCATATATTTTTTGAACTTTTTCCTTTCCGTATAAACCTTAATCTTACGGTTAGTTTCTTTGTTCAGAACATCGCATACGCAAATCTCCTTTGGAAGACCGCATTTAGGACATATATCAGGCATTAGGTTGCCGCACCTCTTTCATTAAGAAGAGTTAGTATTTGTGCTATAGTTCTTTTCATCTCTCGTAACTTAACTTGTTTGCTTGAAACCCCAGTAGATACTATCTTTCTCTTTTCTATTCCGGAATCAAGCTTAAGCTCACTTAGTTTAGCTACCAAAGCCTCATTAGAGAGTGCCCTAAGTTCTTTTATTTTCATAGTTAATATTATGTGCAATAAGATATTTAAACGTTCTTTATTAGTTCATAGTACTTGATGTTTTTGCCTTGGTTTTACGAAATGAGATTAGTTGTTAAATACTATAGCATATAAACATGAAGAGAAAATTATTAAAAAAATTGAAATGTTTAGAAAAATTTTTCGTATAAAATAAACTACTTGCGTGAAACTTGCATGAAAAATATGTATAAAATTTTGTAGACATATATTTATTTTGATTTAAA
>JAJZKH010000083.1 GCA_021850955.1 Microcaldota archaeon | reverse complement strand
TCACGTTAACAATTATCAATATAACTAAAATTGACAAAATTGGGGATATTGTTTTATTTATTTTTTCCTCTGCCCTCTTAACTTCTTCTATATTTTTATGTTCTGAAGCTTCGAATTTTTTTACCTCTTTACCTAATTGCGTATCAAGAGAAGGTTTCTGTTCCGTATACATTTACAGTTTCACTAAACCAATCATAAGCACAAAATTGAAATATTTCTCCGCCTTCAGCATAGAAAGAACCTGCACCATTGGATGCATCGGATGAGTAAACACTGCTGCTTTGATTTTTTACGGAAAAGGTAACGCTTCCGCCGTTATTAGTTGCCCAGTTAAAATTTACTGTGCCAGCGTTGCCAAATGAATAATCTGTGCATTTAGATGATAGAGCGGAACCGGGATTGTTTATCTGCAAGTTGAACTTGATTGGTTGTGGATTAAATACAGATCCTGCTCCAGAGTTAGACAGCATAAACATTACAACAAATATTACTGCAATTACAAGTAAAAAAATAAACGCTGCTAACCTTCCTTTAGTTGAAAATCTAATAAATCTCCCATGTGGATAGTTGGTACTACCGTGAAATGGCCTTTCTGAGGATCTAACAGGCTTTTTAGTATTTTTTGATTCTTCGGATTTTTCTTTTTTAGAATTATCCAATGCAATTCCACCGTATATAAGAAAAGGTATGCCCAATACTGCGACTATTATTCCAAGTATGTTAATAGCATTCCCTAATTGTACCTGCGGATTATTTGAGCTATTTACACTAGCGGATATTGTTATCCCCAATATAGAAAAACTTGAAGAAGCTACCGCAGAAACATACAACTTAAAAAATCTAAGAAAAATGGTAATTAATAGAAGATTATATAAAAGATTTGAAGATAATAATCCTTTATTATTTAACGTTGGCATAGACTACAATGAATTCTATTATGACGGGCCAAAGAGAAATATAATTATGTTCCCATTAAGAACAAGTCAATCTAAAGGAGCTGTCTATATCTTGAATGCAGTAAACAGATTATACAATGAGATCAAAGACTATCAATTTATTGCTTTTGGGGATTACCCTCCGGATAAAGTGCCAAAATATATTGAATTTCACCATAAAGCAACAACTTCTAATTTAAAAAAGATGTTCTCTGAAAGTAAGATTTTCGTGCTTCCTTCTTTGGTAGAGGGGTTCTCATTAACGGTTTTGGAGGCAATGGCTGCTAAATGCGCAGTTATATCTACGGATTGTGGCGGAACCAATGAGTATATTATTGATAAGGGGAATGCACTTTTGACACCAATAAAAGATAGTATTGGCCTCGAAAAGAGTATCTTAAAACTTTCAAAAAACGAGGAATTAACTAAAAAACTAGCAGAAAATGGTCAAATTACCGCAAAAAAGTACTCTTATGATAATATGTACAAACAATTTATAAAATTATTCTTTTAATCTAACAATTATAATTTAGCTTTTATTATATTAACAAACATTTTTGGGTCATCTGCAGATTTATTATAGCTATAGTGAACTTTTGAATGAGATACTTTAAAACCTGCGTCTTCCAATTTTTCTTGTATATTTTTATAACCGTAGTGACACTCAACCATAATTTGGCTGAATTTCCTTAATACCTCGTTATTTGCGTTTAAGATAATTGGGTATTCACAGCCTTCGCAGTCCATTTTCAATACTCCTTTTTTAATGTCATATTTTTTAACTATGTCCTCTAAAGTAACTATCTGAATTCTTTTACCCGCATTAAAAATTTTTAGGTTACTTCCCCATGTGTTAACAAAATCGGGCTTTATTGTCACAAATTTTCTCTTACCACCAACACCTTGATTCAGAAACACAACATTTTTCAATTTGTTTATTCTAACGTTTTTTTTTGCAAGATTAAAAGCATAAGGATATGGTTCAAATGCTATTACCTTTTTTGCTTTTTTAATCCTTGAAAAATAAACTGCAGTATCTCCTATATTTGCCCCTATATCAACTACTTGCCTGTCTTTTGCATTTAGCCAATTATACTGTTCGTCTATAAAGTTTTCTTTTATGACGTTCAGTTCAGATATATCGTTTATCTTGAATTTTACGCCATTTAAAGTAACAAAAAAACCATTTTTTATTCTTTCTACATTAAAACCTCTTTTCTTAAAACCATTAATCGTGCGTAGGTCAAGTAAATCTTTCAATTTGTCATTAGAAAATTCAATTAATTCGCCATTCCTGAATTTAATCACACATCGCTTTTTAAGGCCTAATCTAACAAAATAATAATCCCAAAAATTCTTTAAGGTTTTGATCCAACGCATAAGATTGAATGCTAGGTGTAATCTTGTTAATCTATAAAAATTAATTCTTACTCTGTCAAAATTAGATACATTACTTTCCGTATTTTGCATTAATTTAGTAGTTCTAATTGATATTTAAACTTGTTATGGTGCTAAAAGCTTTATAATCGTTATTTATACTGAAAATTCAAACCAAAACTTATAAGATAGTGAAGAAATGTTACTCCAAATACTTTCTTGTTATGACAAAGGTGTTTACTAAATCGGCTATGAAGTAACCGTTTTCATTTATTTTTTCTCTAATCAAATCTGCGCCTGAAAACTTCTTTTCCTTTGTTTGCATTTTTAATAGTTACAACAGATGGAATGTAATTTTTAAACATTCCTGTTTTTCTTTCTATTTTTATATATTAGCTTATCGTTAACTGCTAATACTTTATAAATATAGAAATTGATTTATAGATATGAATTTGATAACAAACAACGAATACAGAATACTTTTTGGCGTATTCACTGTATTGGGTGTTATAGGCCTATACTATAGTATAACGATAATAAGGGCGCTTGTAAAACACAGAAAGGACAAAGCCCCGTTGACAGCTTACCTGCTAAATCCGCAAAAAAGGAAGGTACCTATTATTGTATATGCGGGAGTGTCTTTTATGTTGCTAGGTGTTGTACTATTGATTCAAATTTTACTTGGGGCGCTTAATCCAAACCTTAGCTCGCCTAGTAACATCCAGAATATCAGCTATTTAGCAGGATATTTAATAGGAATAATAAGTGTCATATTTGTGCTATTGGAAATCCATTTCTGGTATAACCGATTTAAGAGGTTTGTATGATAGAAACCTTGATTTATGTTATTTTTTCGATAATTAGCGCGGTAATCATAGGTGTTTCTACAATATTGTTTACGTATATTTTATATACTGTGTCTAAGCTTAGCTCCCGCGAAAACGCAAATAAGATGTTTGGCGCTTATATTATGAACAACTCCGATTATTTCCTTTTGGCTTTTATTTCCCTCAGCTTGGGAGGAATATTCCTAGCAATAGGGTTCAGTTATAGCTTTATAGGGAGTTTCATATTTTCAAATCCAAATCAGTGGACTGATGCATGGAGGATACCTGTCGTAATAGGTTTTGTCCTAACAAGTATATTTTTTGCCAGTTTTACCGCTGTATTCAAAATTGGATACTGGTTTGATTATATAAAAGATCTTAAAAAAGAAAAAGCCCGGAAAGAAAACAATACGAAACTTAAAGATAACATTTAAGCTTATTTAAGAAGAATCGCACTAAATTATCCGAATAAAACAAATTGGGTATAAGAAATAATAACAAGCTGTACAATATGGCTTATTCTATACCAGCAGTTTACTATGTACACAAAAATACCAATAGTAAGGTGCTTTCTAAGATCTTTATACGCTAGCAAATCATAGAATGAACCGTGTTTCGGAAAGACCTACATTATTTATAGCATTAAATATTGTTATTAATTAGGATTTGATATGTCACTCGAAAGCATTTTGGATACTGAACCTGTAAAGGACGGGTTACAGGATAAAAAATATTTTAATA
>JAJZKH010000082.1 GCA_021850955.1 Microcaldota archaeon | reverse complement strand
CGCCCTTATCCTCGCTGTACTCTATTCTTCGTGTAGGTGCAATAGTCACCACTATCTTCTCGTGTTGGTGATAATCCAGCCCATTTGACTGGCTTATCCGAAATGCCCGGCACAAGAGTCTAAAAATTCTGCTCTTCCCTGTGCCGTTTCTGCCGACAATCATGTTTAGGTCCTTTAGCCGTAGGGTTTTATTGTTCATTCCGTTCACATCCATAATAGACAGCTCTTCTATACGCATCGGCAGAATCACTGCGGATCCTTCTTTAAGTGCACGCATAAGGTGTTTTTCTGGCCTGAACCTCCCATAATAAGGCAGTCTGGATCTCAATGCTTCCTCTGCAACCAACGAGAGGTTAAGCCCTGCCCTTTTTGATTCATTCACAAGGTCTTTGTCTAGGTAAAGCAACGTATTGCGTTTGTTTGTCATGACTACATATGGATTTATAAATCTTCTGCTTTTACAGCGGATTCAGAAGGCAAGTCTTTTATTTCTGAGGTATTTATGCCACTTATCAGTATATACATTTCTAAATTAGTTAAACCAAAAATCAATGAGATTTTTTATCGCCTCTCTAAATAATTCCGGTGCTCTTATACCTAGCACCAAGTCTCCTTTTTTGTTTAATAAAAACCCTACTTCAATCTCGAATACCTCTATAGCATTTCCTCCATATAAAACAACTGTACGGATTATGTCGTATTCAGGATAATATCTCTTTATATACAAATCCTCAATAGACTTAAACAATGATAATTCTTCAATAGCTTTATGGCGAAATTCGTATTTTTTCCCTTCAATATTTATAATCTTACCTCTACTGAAGTCTATAAGAATTAAATCAGGTATATTTACAATTTTGCTTTTATCTCCTTTTTTATACGCCTCTTTATCCTCAAACTTTTGTAAGGGTATTGGCTTTCCTTCTTTTGTTATAAAATAACCCTTTTCACTACCTGCATGATTCTCAAATATTTCTCCACCATTAGTAAAATTCTCTACAACTAAATGAATGAAAATCGTACCTAATTTTTCGCCCTTTTCTTCATATCTCCAATATTTTTTATCTTTTGCAGAAATTGGAACCATCAATCCTTCTAATTCGATATTTAGCATATTTGCTAATTTAATGAATTTATTATCTGGTTTTAAATTGTTTTGACTTAATCCATGAGAAGTAATAACTATCCTTTTTCCCCATCCTAATTTTCTCAATGTTGCACAGATTAGACTTATCGCCCCTATATTCGGGTCATGTGCCAAACCTCCTGATTTATATAAACGGCCAGAAACTTTTATGACCTCTTCCTTTTTTTTAATAGATATAGGTACATTTCCTTTTGGAGCTTTTCTCATTCTATCCTTAAATTTGATTAATTCATCAATTGAATTAAATGAAGTAAAAATTTTGGGATTTAATTTTTTACCCATAATCTCTACACCCAAAGTTAAAAGACATTTTGTTCCAAAAATATAGGTTTCTGTTGGGATCTTCTTCTGAGGGATTTTTAAATTATAAAGCATTATTTTTTTTACATTTGGGTAATACTGGTCAATATATACAAATTTTGATGCCCTTTGGTATACACCAGTATTTCTGCTTTCTGAATCATCTGTTTTTGTTTCTTCTATTGCATATAAAGGAGTATCTTTTTCATTTGGTTGACTATCTTGGTAAAAAATCAAAAAATCCACAAAGCTAGAATAACCACTAACAATTTTTAAAAATACTTTGTTTATTTTGTTTGAACGAAACCCTACAACTTCATATAAAAAAGAGAATCTTCTATTTTTATCTAAAATCGGTAATATTCTAATCGCATCTATAAAGCAAGGGATCTGATTATCTTTTGAAAATTTAAAAAGGATGTGAGCTATTACTTCCCTTTTTGGTTTCTCCTCTGTCAATATCCATAAATTTTTGTGGGTCATAGTCCTTCTTTACGAAATATTAGTATAAATTGATGAAGCTGATTTGACACATAAGAAAACGGATAACCATAAGGATATAAATTAATTGTTTTATCATACCAAATTTTGTAACCTTTGAAATAGATGTGAGGTATCTTACAAATTTCATTTACCATATCTGCATGTAGTAGGTTATGATAATTTTTTGTAGGTTGCATATCTTTACAGAAAACTACTAAATACCCCCTATCTTTTAGAAAAGAAGTGGATTTCTCAATGATATCTCTAAACTCTGGGAAAAATTGATCATAAGATAAATTACCTAAATCTCTTTTGTCTTTTGTAAATGGACCTTTATCTTTACGATCTCCGCCAGTTCTTCTTTTAGATAGCATATTCGCATATGGAGGATCTGTCAGAATTAAATCAAAAGTTTTGTTTTTTATTTGGTCTATGTTGAGAATATTATGAGAGTCTTCATGAATTGCTATCTGTTTTTTAATATGCTCTCGTTCGCATACTTCATTATAAATTTCGATATATTTCTTCTCTAACTCAATACCAACTGCATTCCTGTTCTCTAAGAGAGAGGCACCTAATAATGTCCCGCCAACGCCCATAAAAGGGTCGAGTACCCACCCCCCAGATTTTGTAAAAAATGCGATAATATCTTTCATTAATTGAGGAGGTTTAGGGGAGGGATGCAATTTTCTTAGATTATGCCCAAGAGAATCACTGCCACTAGTAGGATATTTAGTTTCTATTATTGAATTTTGTAGATATTTCCAAAGCTCAAATTCTTGTTTGTCTTTTGCAAAATCTGTTTTATAAACAGAATTTATAAAATATGTCCATTCTTTTCCAGTTAAATCATTAATAGAATTTTTAGTATTATAAATTCCTCTATCTCCCAAATCTACTTCATAGTCTCTGAGTTTTCTTCTTACCCTCCTTCCATTATTGTAAACAATAATCTTTTCACCATCATCTTCTAGCAATTTAGTTTGTTTATCTTTTTTCATTTTTCGCCCTTCCTACAAAAAGATACTCTTTAATTTCATTATTATGAATATTTTTGTTACTTTTAAACCTACGATATGGAAATTCATATAATTTTATTCCTTTTAAGTTAGCTTTATTGAATATGCTAAGTATTTCATCTTTTGAAAGTAGACCCTCGCTATTATAACTTAAAATTACATATTTTGTTTTTAATTCATTCAATAACCTTAGAAGGGCAGCACCTACCAGCTTTCTACTACAAAAAACAGATTTTTCCCTCTCTGTATAACTTCTAATTCCTGTTTTCCCTGAAATTTGGCAATTGTCATATCTTGCTATTGTTTCCAAGATATGATAATTCGCTATGTATTGCCGCTCGTTATAGGGAGGGTCTATATACGCAATATCACAATGAACCTTATTCAAAATATCAAAAGAATCTTGATTAAACGCTTTATGACTAAACTTACTTGGGATTACATCTATAAACTTCAAAATTAATGGTTTTTTTGCTCTCGGATCCCAAAACTTATTAAATGCCCCATATGTTCCAGAGATATTAGAAACTTTTTGCACGGCCATCAATAAACTTGCAATTAAATAAAAATATTCATCATCGTTTATTTGATTTTTATTAAACCATTCTTCTATCACCATTCTAATAGAATCTATCCCTTTCCCATTTTCTTCTGAAAAATATTTTCGCTCAAAACCATCGATTTTTTTACTTGCAGGGGTGTAATGATTAGATATAAAGCCTTCCTTTCTTTCAATTTTATTTAAAAATTCTAATATTTGGTTAACTCTCTTTTTTGGTTCTGTGGGTAGGTTAGGAATTTTCACCCTCCTAAATTTAGGGTATTCATTCAAATCTATTAGTGCCTTTTGAAGAACATAAGAAAAGTAAAGGCTATCATTGGAAATTATAGAATATTTTCTTTTAAAGTATCTCCCTACAGCGGCGCTGCCACTAAAAACATCAAAAAAAGTTTTTCCTGTAATCCTCTCTTTTTTTATAACTTCTGAAATATTATTCAAAATCCTATACTTACTTCCAATTAATCTAAATTTAGGAATATTACTTAAATAAACATTATTATCGT
>JAJZKH010000081.1 GCA_021850955.1 Microcaldota archaeon | reverse complement strand
ACTTTTCTATATGCACTATTTTACCGAATTCTCTAACCATATATTTTTCGTATTTACTTCCCCAATAAACCGTGTAACCAACTGCTGCTGCACCCAATTTTACTGCTTCGGATACACTAGTGTTCTGCGTTGAAAACGGCTCTCCGCCATATAATCTTGTTTTACCGTTTAATTTAAGTATTAGAGGGATATTCACTTCTTTTTTATTGTAGTAATGCATTGCACTTCCCTTTAAAAGTATCAGTGCGTCGACTTCCGCCTTATTAGCTAAGTCTATTATATACTTCGGAGAAACATTAAGCTCATTAAAATCTGTAGGGCCATGTTCAAGCCCGTGATCATATGCTAAGAAGACTCCTCTTAAAGGTAATTTTTCCATACTACTTATAAACATTTAGTCATTATATAGTTATCTTGCTTTTTGCTATTCTTAATTTCATATTCTCCGGAGGATACTCGCCTTTTATCCCTTCTTTCGCTCCATATTTCTGAATAACATTACTTGCATTGAAACTTCCCGCTGTTATGGCCTGTTCTATATCTTTTCCGTCATCAATAGCATTTACAAATGCGGATAAAAATGCATCTCCTGCACCTACAAAATTTATTTGTTTTGATTTGAAGGTATTGGCTATATAAAGATTTTCTTCGGATAAAACCAATGAACCTTTATCTCCTTTTGTTATTATGGCTGTTTCGTTTACATTCTCGGCCAACTTAGAAAGATTATTTATATCATTTGAGTAACCTACAAATTTTTTGGCTTCATCGTCATTCATACTTATGATATCCACATACTTTAAAAGAGGGGCCATTTTCTTTAACTTTAAATTCAATTCTAAAGAACCGGGATTAAGAACGGTTCTCATGTCATTTGCCTTAGCAAACTTCAAAACATTTAGAAGAAGATCTGTATTTTTACAGGGCAATGGCCCAATGTAAAGCCATTTTGACTTAAAATCGAGCTGTATGTCTTCCAATGATAATGTACTTTCTATCCCTCTGTGTATAAGCAGAATCATATCACCGCCTGAGGATACGACTATATTTGAAAAGGGAGTTTCTCCATTAGACACTTTTATAAGTTCTGTGCTTATTTTTCGCTTGTTTAAATCATTCATTATAAACTGACCGTATTCATCATTGCCTATTTTTGATATAACTGCACATTTTTTACCAAAGGCAGAAAATGTAGCCGCTGCATTTGTAGCACTTCCGCCGCTAAATTCGAGAACTTTGTTTACGTCTATTTTCTTATCGGTAGGTATCTCAAGAAAATGCCTATTTACCCCTGGTTTTAAAAGTGCTTTGTCTAGAAAAAGAAATGTATCTTTCGTTGCAGAGCCTAAAGTAACAAAATCGAACATAATTTATTGTTGTTTTCAACCAATAAAAATATTTGCCGCTGAACTTTTACTGTTCTTTTTTGTTATTTTCCTGTATCTTCTGAAGTCTATTTGTTAATTCATCTATTGTCTTAGAAGAAGCTTTTAACCTGAAATCTATTATTTCCGATTTCTCTTTAAGATCTTTTAATATCTCATTTCTATCTTTCTTAATTAATATTTGACCAGATAATTGAAATAGATCGGAGCCATCTTGGGTCTTTTCGACTTCTTCTATTGTACGCTTTAGTTCATTATACTGCAATTGCAGTGTCTGTTTCTGTGTCGTTTCTACTTGCAAACGTTGCCTAATTTCTTCGAATTCTTCTTCATTCATAGCTATTTACAGCCTCCAGCATTTTTATTGACTGCAGCATACTATTATTAACTGCAAGAAGTATATTAAAATCATTTGCATTTATTTTTATATCCAATTCATCTGAAACTAATTTAATATGTGTTTTTACTCTTTTGTCATCTGTAACATTATATAATAATGCATAGAAAACGCTACTTAGAAACTTTTTATCAAACTTCAATTTTATGCTAGCATTAAAAGGATTATCTTGCTTTGACATGATGCCCACCTTCCGGCTTTTTCTTTATCAAAACCCTGCCACCACAATAAGGGCATCTAACTATGTCTCCTACTTCAGACGAATCCACCGTTGCACCACAATTAAAACACTTGTATTTTGACATATTTTATATCGCCTTTGAACTTAGGTTATAGGCATTATCTGCGATTACCAATCCGCAGTGTTTGCACTTCCATATGCCTGCGGACTGACGCCTTATCGAAAGCTTTTTACACCTAGGGCAAGGATACTTTTCAGATCTCTGCTGTTTTATTGCATCGATTCTTTTCCTAACACCTACACCATATTTAGCAGTTCTCATATCTCATCATTTATTACTTTTTTATATTTAAACTTTAGTTTATTATATTATAGTATAAAATGTATTAAATTATAGCTATGAAAGATAATAAATTTAAATATGTTATTTTGATACTTGCAGTATTTATAGTTTTACTTATGATTGGAAAGGCCAATGCACAACCCTATTCCCAAGTAAATATATTTGATAATATTACGCAGTCATCAAATTTTTATTCTTACTCAACTGTGCAATATTCTATAAAATTATACAATATCTCTTCTTCAAAATTAAATATAAGCCTCCCTTCAAATATAGAGAACTTAACAGTTTTAGGCGGATTAAAATTTAAGGTTTATAACTCTACTTATTGCAGAACCCCTTCCGCATCTATCCGCTGCGTATTGGTAGAAGTATACGGTATAACAAATAGGATGCCGATAAATTTAAAATATAACTATTACCAAAATTATAGCAATGCAAACGGTTCATTTAATTCTACTTTGTTCTTTTTCCCTTTCAGTTTTACCCGATCATTAAACATAAAAATGCTTTTGCCGATTGGGGCGTACATACCAAGTGGGGCATATGAAGTACCAACCTCAACTATAATACCTTTCAATAACCAATTTGAAGTATCTTGGAGTTTAATAAACCAAAGTTACGTAAACATTACTGGGTATTATATAGATTTGCCTTTTGAAATAGAATATAATTTAAATTTAGTAAGTAAAAAACCTTTAGAGCAAAACTATTATGGGTATATTGCCATAATAATTATAATTATTGCAGCTATAACAATTTTATATTATTATAAAAAATCAAGAAAAGATTCTTTGAAAAAACCGAAGAAAAAATCAAATAAAAAATTTATCCTAAGTTTATTAAACAGAGATGAAAAAGCAGTTTTAGCAGCAGTCAGCAGAAGAGGTTTTACATATCAAGCAGATATAATAAAAAAGACTGGATTCTCAAAAATAAAGATTAGCAAGATAATATCAAAATTGACGAATTACAAACTCATAAAAACAAAGCAAGAAGGCAGAGTAAATAAAATAAAGAGGCTATAAAATGTTTAACAAAATGAAAGGCTATCGCGCTGAAAGGAACGTAAAGTTAAAGTTCATAAAAAGAGGCTGGAAGGTAGTAAGAGCGGGAGGAAGTCTTGGAGAATATGATATAATAGCTTTTAAAGATGGAATCTGTATTTTTTTGCAGATTAAATCAACAAACAAGCGCAGATTTTACTATTATGGTTATATGGAAGACAAATACGCAGGTTTCCCTTTTAGACTTGTTGTACATTTCAGAAGGGGAAGAACAGTAGTCTTGCCCCCAAAAAAGATAATATCTGAGAATGACGGTGATGACTTGGATACTTTTATAGAAAAAATAGAAAATTAATTGTTTCCAATAGTTTCCAGCAAATACTTTAATATAAATAAAATTAGGAAGAGATATGAGTTTTTTTATTAAAAGGCAGTTTTTGCATACTCGGACTCAAAAACTGCTTTTTTATTTTTTAACTGCCAAATGCTAATTTTATTCCTACTACTACAACAACCAAAACAATACCTAGTATTATTACTGTCCTTGGTTTTATCGTTATCTTGCTTTTATAATCTGAATAATACTGAACCAATCCCCCAAATGAGGAAGGCATTCTAGTCTGTGCTTTTTTGTTTAACATATTTTTATATTTTAATCTGCATTACTATTAAACTTTTCTATATGCACTATTTTACTCAAATCTACTTTTGGACCGGTAA
>JAJZKH010000080.1 GCA_021850955.1 Microcaldota archaeon | reverse complement strand
TTATTACCGGAAGGCTGCGAGACTGGGCTTCTAGAATCGGGAGGCCAAATCCTTCATATAAACTTGGAAATACGAACGCATCGAAACTATCATAAGTATTTACTAATTTATTTTCCGGTGCAAAACCCATAAATTTTATGTTCTTGTTTCTTGTAATCTTTTTAAGATTATCCAAGTTTGGTCCTCTGCTCCAAACCTCAAAATGTACATCATTCCCATATTGTTAATTGCCTTTATTGCAAATTCCAAATTCTTCCGCATACTTAAGCCACTTATACAACCAACTTTAAATTTATGTGCATGCATATTTGATAACTGTCCTAAAAATCGTTTATCTACTCCCAAATTTACTACTTTTATACTGTCTTTACTAAAACCTAATTGTATTGCTTCTTCTTTTGTTTGAGATGATATCGCGATAAGAAAGTCGGCACCTAAAGTACCTTTTAGATTTTCTTGTGAAAGTTGTCATGCAAGATAATCTTTAAATCTAAATTTATTTTTTATAAGCTCTTTCTTACCGATTTTGCTAGTATCAAATCTGTTTAAATTTCCAAATTCTATTGCCGTTGCAACTATTATTTTTGCTCTTCCTTCTAATCTAAGCAGTTTACTATTAATTGCGGGGTTAGGTGAAATATAATGTATTATATCCGTCTTGTCCCTATTAAAAAATAGAAATTTGTAAGCACCTAAATATTGTGTAATTGCTCTCTTTTTACCCAGAGGATTTATTTCAATGGTTTTAATCGCATCTTTATCTTTAAAATTATTTTTTAATCGTATGCGTAACGACCAATTCCTGATCCAATTGAGTTATTAAATTCGTCTTTAAAACCTACGAGCAGTATACTCATTTCAAAACCTGTGTATCAATAAATTTATAGGTAAAGGGAAATACCAATCGTATATTTATCCACTTAAAACAGTTTTCCAGTGGTTTATCGTCTTTTTTAACCCTTCTTCAAGAGTATTCTCTGGCACCCAATTTAATATCTTTTTTGCTTTAGAGTTGTCTCCTATAAGAATCCTGGCATCTAACGGTCTTGGAGGTGTTGAGTGCCATACTATGCTACCGTCGTAACCTGTAAGTTTTGCTATAAGTTCTGCAGTGTCCTTTGTTGTATAACCATTACCCGTGCAGAGATTTATTGCCATACCTATCGCTTTTTCATTGCCCAAGGCTTTCATGTAGCCATTTACATGGTCATCTACATACATCCAGTCTCTTACTGCTGAAGGATCGCCCAAATATACTTTATCTTGCATTAACATCTGGGTAATAGTGCGCTCCACAAAAAAATGCTTGTTATCTTTACGGCCATAAGTATTGAATGGACGCAATATCGTATATGGAAAATGATATGCCATACCCATATACCTAAGGTAGTTATCAAAAGCAACTTTTGCTACAGCGTATGGGCTATTTGGGATTAAAGGACTATCCTCAACTAATTTGCTATCTGTACTCTGCAAAGTCATTCCATATTCTTCACTAGTTCCAGCAAAAATAAATTGTTTGAAATCTGGTGCTTCTTTATAGCATGCTTCTGCTAGGTTGACAGAGCCTATGTAGTCAACTTCGCTCACTTCGATTGGGTGCTCATAACTAAAGCTGACTGCGCTAATTGCAGCCAAGTGCATTGTATAATCTGGTTTTACATCTCTAATTATATTCTTTACTGCGGAGTAATCAGTTAGATTTGCATAATGATTAATTGTATTATTGTCTAGACTGTACCTGCTTGTGACATAACGTTCCAAAGTATGAACTTCATATTTATTCCTTAGCCTAGCCACCAGTTCTCTGCCAATAAAACCAGTAGATCCGGTTATTAATATTTTATCCATGTGACCACTATTTATTTTTCCAACAAACGTTTATATACCATTATTGTTTCTCTAGCGCATTTTTCCCATGTAAAAGTCCTTGCATATTCTGTTGCTCTCTTTTGCAATTTCTCATTATAACCGTTTTTCTTTAAATCCATAATTATCTGAGCCATGTGCTCCGGGCTTTCAGCTTCAAAGCAGTACTTCCTGACTTCTTTTGGGATCTTTCCGTATTTATAGATTATTACTGGAAGGCCGCGTGCCTGCGCTTCTAGAATTGGGAGTCCAAAGCCCTCGTACAATGATGGGAATGTAAACACATCAAAAGAGTCATATATATCGACTAATTTGTACTCAGGAGCAAAACCTTTAAAGTGTATATTCTTTTTAATTGCAATGCTGTCTATTTTCCTAAAATATTCGGGCGTATAATTTCCGTATATATTAACAGGTATATCGGCATGTAGATGCTTGGCGGTCTCTATTATCATTTTAGTATTCTTTCTATACGTGATTGCCCCGATATACCCTATATTAAAAATTTTATGATATGCTTCCTTTTTTCTTTTAATTAAAAACCGGTTATCTACACCTAAATTTATAACCGAAATTTTATCTTTTTCGATTCCCAGTCGTATAGCTTCATCTCTTGTTTGACTGGAATCAGCAATAAAATAATCAGCATTTAGTTGATTATTATAAATTCTTTTTATTATGAGATTATTCAGCAATTTTAATCTATAATCATACTTATAATTATCAAATGTAATCTCAGGATATAAAACAGGGCCAAAATCATGTATAGTCCTTAGGGCTAGAATATTACGATTGCGATGATGAGGCGCTAGAATTGCGGATGGGTAATGTATTATATTAAAATTGGTAGGGAGAAAAGAGGATTTCAGATAATAAATCATCTGGTTTATAGTATAATTAACTGCATAATGAAGTCCAGAAACATTAAATGTAAGCGCACTAAGTTCTTTTTTATGAAGATCTAGGCCTTTGCTCTTCATCAAATTTTTATACAATTCGTAGACGTATCTATCAATACCTGCTCCGCTACTGTTAGTAAACTGTCCTTTAAATCCGACTAATAATACTTTCATAGTTTTCCATCTTCGATTATTTGCTTTATAAATTTATACCATGTTTTTTTTATCTTGTAATCAGAAAATTTTGATAATGTAGCTTTTGCACCTATTGATAGTTTTGATCTTAGTTCGAAATTTTTACTTAATTTATTTATAATTTCTGGATATCTCGTTATCTCATTCTCAATAATGCCATTTTTACCATTTTTAATAACGAAGCCTTCAAATGCTTTAGATGTCGCTATTACTGGTTTACCTGCAGAAAGGTATAATAAAACTTTTGTTTTGATTCCACCTCCATGTATAATAGGGGCAATACATATATCTGCTTTAGAAATTACTTTATTTAGATTTTTAACAAAACCTAATGAAATTATATTTTCGTGTTTATACCTCATACAGTTCTTTCCTACCAACAAAAAGTTAATATTTTTTAATTTAGGTGCAATTATTTCTTTTATTAAACTTATTGCTTCTTCGTTTGGTTGGTATTTACAAACACCAACAAATAAGACGTTTTTGATCATTTTCGTTATTCTTTGCTTCTTCCATTTATAGTTTACTTGTGGGGGAGGTATAACAATAAATTTTTTAGCGAAGTTGGGATACCTTTTTGCTGTTAGTTTTTTGCTTTCATCAGTATAAAAAACTATTTTGTTTGATAATTTAAGGGTTTGTTCATATTTCTTTGTAAGAAATGAAGTATATGCTTTACCAACAGTAATTAAACCAATTTTATAAATTAATTTAAATAATATATTTTTATTTTCTTTCGACTTCTTTTCTATATTAGACAATGATTCTGAAATTTGTCTGTAGTCATCTAATTCTGATAGTATAAAAACATTGTTATTTAAGTGCTTTTTGTATTTGTAAGCGATATCAATTAATTCATGTGGAGTAATAAATAGATCTGGATTAAATCTTTCTATCTCTTTTAACATCTTTTTATCGTTGTTTCTCAAATAGTATGTTAAACTATACCTAAAAATTAACAGAGATAGGTAGTCTGCTATTTTAATCACTTTACTTTTGTTACCTAAAAATCCACTATTTTTTATTATAGATTCTTTGTAGCACTTAGATATTATACTTTTGTTTTTATACTATCAGAATTAGATGACTACAGACAAATTTCAGC
>JAJZKH010000079.1 GCA_021850955.1 Microcaldota archaeon | reverse complement strand
TGTTGCCCATTTCACGTAATTTAGAGTTCAAATCTAGTATAAAGGAGGAGGGCACAAAAAAGACAATTACCGATGTAATAATTGCAGTAATAGTAGTTCTGGTTTTGTTTTGGATTCTTCCAACTATATTTCTTCAGTCATCCTCTCCTATAAACGTAGTTGCAAGCTGTAGTATGCTACCATCTATACAACGTGGCGATATAGCCATAGTTCATGGAATTTCAAATATGTCCCAATTCCTTTCCCAAAATCACATACCTACAATAAACATTTCAAAAACACAGTTAAGTATATTGCTGTCAAATCTATCAAAAGAGTTTGTAGAGCCGCTTCCGTATACTCCTGGAAATCCGTCATCGATACTTTTTACAGGATATTATCCTAACAATTCTAATTATGAAATAGGGTTTTATAGCATAACCTGTATTGATGGATATCTCCAAAAAGGGGTATACTCGAAACTTTCGTCTTGCCTTTTAAACTCATCGGATCAAAGTAAAAACATAATTGGTTATTCCTACTCTATAGCAAACCTATCCTACGAAAATCATATTTTTAAAATACCTTATGTATCAGCTATAACTATAAACAATAAAACAATAATAGAAAATTACAGCAATCCCATAATTGTATACAAGACTATTCCAGGAGATAGTTTTACTGATTCACAGATAATACATAGGCTTTTTGCAGCTATACGTGTAAATGGCACATATTATCTTCTTACAAAAGGCGACAATAATCAGGTGTTGGATATTGAAGATATGAACTATCCTCCAAACCAAAGCGATATTGTTGGGTACATGGTTTTTGATATTCCTTACCTTGGTTATCCATCGTTGATAATAAAAGGGCAGTTTGGAGAGGTTCCAGGCTGTAACCAAACAATAATACGTTAATTATAAAATAATTATCTGAAAATCTTATATTACTTGTGGGTTGAAGCATAAGATATAATTTATTAAGTTAATCTTTAATCAGGAAGATCTTCTTTATGTTTTAGCGCAAAAACCTTTTTATAAGAATCAATTGTACCAATATCTATCCATGTGCCTTTTCCAACGACTCCATGTGTCTTAGTATTTTTTATTAGCCACTGTATAAAGTATCCTGGAGAGTCTGGGTTGTTACCATCTTTTAAATACTCGTCAATTTTTTTGATCTGCTCTTTATCAAATACATAGATTCCTGTGCTTATTATAGTACTTTTAGGCATACTTGGTTTTTCTGAAAAATCAGTAATCACACCGTTTTCCATTCCTATAACACCGAATTTTTTTGCTTCTTCTATAGATGAAACATCATAAACACAAAGGGTAGGTGTTTTTTTAGTGTTAAATTCATTTATAACATCCATTATGCTAAAATCATAATAATTATCCCCTGCAACTATCAATAAATCATCATTAAGATTTGCTTTTTCTATTGCATATTTTATTCCTTTGATTGCACCAAATTTAGTATTGTTGTGCAACGAGGGCTCGACAACAAGCTCAAGTTTTTTACCAAATCCCTTTGAGATTTTACTCTCCATCCAGTACTCAAACTGATCTGAAAATCTCTTATTTGTAGCTATCACTATTTTATCAACATCAGAGCTAGCAACGCTATCTATTATATGATCAAGTAGCGGTCTTCCTCCTATGGGTAAAAGGGGCTTAGGCATAAAAAGTGTTATAGGTTCAAGTCTTGTGGCGAAGCCTCCGCATAATATTAGAGCATCCATTATACAACCAAAAATTCCTACAATTAACATGTTTATGTGTATTTTAAGATATATAAGCTTTACATTTATGATATATACAATAATGTAGAAAATATACAATGCAAATTTATATAGATTGACATGTAAATACTTTACTGGTAATAATATGTTAAAATTAGGAGATAAGGTTCCAGAAATAACTCTTGTAGACACCGAGCTTAAGCATTTTAATCTTTCTAGTATTAAAGGAAAGGCAACCATTTTGGCCTTTTTTCCAGGCGCATTTACCGGTGTATGCACAAAGGAGTTATGTACCTTTAGGGACAGCATGGCAAAACTAAATTCCTTAAGTTCAAATATACTTGGTATAAGTGTTGATGGACCATTCTCAAATAAAGCTTTCAAAGAGCAAAATAAGCTCAATTTTACGATACTTAGCGATTATAACAAAGAAGCAGTAAAGTCTTTTGGAGTGGAGTTAAATAATTTTGCAGGTCTTTTAGGGTATGTAGCTGCAAAGCGTTCAGTTTTCTTAGTAAATAAAAATGGTATTATAAGTTATGTCTGGATATCGGATGACCCTACAATTGAGCCAGATTATGCAAAACTTATCTTAGAATTAGAAAAACTACACTAAAATACTGCTATTTAGTAAAGACATCTCTACAATTACAATCTCTAGAAAAAATATTTCTTCGAAAGGTTAAATTTAAATGTGTTTTTAGACATAATTTAAATAAAATTTTACCAAAGTGTCTTAAGTTTTGTTTTCTTCTCAAGTGCACGCATAAAAGTGCGCAAAGTCCTAACCTCTAAAGTTTTAGTATTCTCTTCTGTTTTTCTAAGCATCATTTTGATACTTTCAGTAGATATTGGAATATGTATCTTAGTTTTTCTCCAAGCGTTAATTGCGTCTTTTGATGGAACTCTTTTGCTTTCAGCATAAAGTTTAATTTGATTTTCTATGAATTGTTTACTGTTCTCTTCGCTTATCAGTCCAAAATCGAATGCGTCTTGCACAAATTTTATTGTAGGCACAAAACCGTATATTTTTTTAACGCTTTCCTTGCAACATAATCTAATTCATTCGATGGTTTGAAACTAGGATTTACCACCATCTTTGCCATTATCCCAAGAGTATTAAGAAGAATGCTCTCTATTTGATTTCTTTTTTTCTTAGTAAGTAATTTTATAGGAAAGTTTATTTCTATAAGTTTTTCTATATCTCTAACTGGGTTGTTTTCAGAAAGTTTAAGATTATCACTTATAATCTTTGCCTTAGTATAATTATCGGTAGAAATGTATTTAAGATAAAGTTTAATTTCTCTTAATGCTTCATAAGCAAATTCATCATCGTAAATTCTATTCATAGCAGATTTTATTCCACAAATAAATATGTTCTTAACAGAACTATTATCTAAATATTTCTTATATGGTGCTACTAATTTCTCAATTTGTATTTCTTGTTCTTCTGGAGTTATTTCCCATGTCCTGTATTTAAGTGTTGTTTCAAATATATTTTTAATTACTGGAACAACGAGTTTTATTGCAGAATCTGTGCTTAAATATGGTAGAGCTCTTTCAAGAGCATCTTTATATTCTTGTGTTACAAATTCATATTTTCCGCTTAGCGGCTCTTTCCAGAACTCCTCAACTCTACGCAAATCAAGGAGTTCTGAATACTTCATAATAACTTTGTAGTGTTCAAATACTGCAAGTGGTACGGGTATATTATCATCTTTCAAAGTGAAGTATTCATTTACGTACTCCCAAAATCCTCTATTTACAGCTTCTTTTAAAAGTTCATTTGACACATATTGTCTTAAGGTGTTATCATTATATTTTCTTACAATCCAAGAATACCCATACCTGTACCCCGGAGCTGAACTGCCACTTACTGTATGAGCAATCTTTGCTTGTTCTAATATAATCGTCGAGTAAAAAATTCTATCCTCTTCGGTCATTTTAGATTCAAGATCTTTCCAATTATCTGTTGTATGCCAGAAAGTTCCAAATGTAAGTTCATATAAAAGTGAAAGCATTTTAACCTCAGGATGGGTAAAGTCAATTCTTTCCAACATACGCTTTGCTTTGAACTCTAAATCGAACTCTAACTCAGGCTTTGTTATAAATTTATTATTTGTATCTGTTTTTAAAAATTCAGGCCAAAGTTTATTAACAAGATCATTTAGCTCATTATTTACGCGATTCATTGCGTTTTTGTAAGAAAATATCATAAATATACCGAACGTGCTACCTTAATCAAATCATAATTAGTAGATATTTTGATATATTTATATTTACTTATAAATTTTAATTATTGTTGTTTTTGATTCCTATAAATATTGCAAGTATATTTTTAATTTAATTTGCAGGGGGGTGAGATTTAGAGTTCA
>JAJZKH010000078.1 GCA_021850955.1 Microcaldota archaeon | reverse complement strand
TTTGAAAATTTTTTAATTTCTAGTAAGTTATTTTCTTTTAAAGTATCTAAAGAAAGCTTTACATTTTTCCATGAAGTGTTCTGAGTTAAAACTGCACCTATTATTATCTCATCTTTTGAAAGACCAGGCCACCACGAACCTACCTTAAAGTAACTAGTTAAATTATCGCTTAGTTGTTTTAATGCTAGTAGATTATGCTTTGTTGTAGACTTAGAGTTCATACCTTAAGTTCGCCGTTTTTCAGCTTTTTTATGGCTTCTCTAGCGTCCAATCCTTCTACCTTTATGTTCATGCTTTTACACGTACCTAGAACCTGTGTTACTCTGTCTTTTAGTGTGTTTCCGTACATGCTCATTGATTTTGATTCTGCTATCTTTTTAGCTTGCTCGAGCTTTATATCTCCAGGACTTTCATCTTTTGTTTTTCCTCCTTTTGGTATGCCCAACTCTTTTAGGATAAGTGCACTAGTTGGTGGAGTACCGACCTCAACACGATATTTTTTAGTAGCTGGATCAACTATGACTTTTATAGGTACCTTTATACCAGGAAATGATGATGTTTTCTTGTTAATCTCAGATATTACATCATTTATATTTACCCCTGTAGGTCCTAAAGCTGGCCCGAATGGTGGACCGCTTGTTGCCTTTCCTCCTTCTATTAATCCATTTATTATTACTTCTGGCATTATTATCCCTCTGATTTTTGTATTATTTTTGCAATATTAGATTTTGTAGTCACAGGTATTGGTACAGCTACATCCATTAGCTCTACTGTTATCTCGTCCTTAACTGTATCAACCTTTTTAACCTTAGCTTTATAGCCCTTGAACGGACCTGACATGAACTCTACAACATCGTTAATTGATATTTTTTGTGATGCTTGTTTGATCGTTAACATCTTTAAAATTTCTTCTTCGGTGAGTGGTTTTGATAGAATTCCCTTTACATGTGGTTCATTTAGTATTAAATCTCTGCAGGCATTTTCATTTTCACATTCCAATACTATATAACCACGCATGCCGTTAGGTAGTATTATTGAGTACACAGGTATGCTTGTCATTCGTACCTTATTCTCAAGTATATCTGCAGTAATCTTTTCCTGACTTGATGTTACTCTTGCTATTAAATACATAAATACCACATTATTTATATTATTGTGCTAACTTATATAGCGATTGGTTTAATACAATTATTTTAATACTTTAAACTATTTAATTATTATGTTTACACTTGATTTGATGCTTGGAATAAAGGTAAAAAAACAATATGCGCAAAAGGTTAAAAATTACCTTTCAGCGCGTACGCTACTTAACAATAATTATAATGTAATTAGTAGTAATTACTTTATATATTTTCCTATAAAGACCGTGAACAGAGAGGAACTGCATATTTTAGAGAAAAGCTTCGATGCTACATTGGTAGAAAAAACTTTTGATAAAATAACCTCTAAAAAAAATGTATAAGGAAATCCTTAAAAAACAGTTAGGAAAGGATTATGAAAAAGCTCCTAGAGGCTTTGAGGTTTTAGGTAATATTGCAATTATTGATTGTGAAAGGAGTATTTCCAAAGGAATAGCTTCCTCAATAATGAGTGTAAATACTAACATCAAAACAGTGATTAGAAAAGCTGGTGCTGTAAAAGGAAGGTATAGAAAACGTGAGTATGAGTATGTTTCTGGAGTTAAAACATATATTGTGAGTTATAAGGAAAATGGTGCCTTGCTTAGATTTGATGTAAGGGATACATTTTTTTCTACACGTTTGGCTTATGAAAGGAAAAGAATCTCTGAGCTATCAAAAAAACCAGAGAATGTAATTGTTATGTTTGCAGGAGTAGGTCCTTTTGCTATTGAGTTAGCTATGCATAATAAAAATGCCAATGTTATAGCTATAGAGATAAATAAGAAGGCAACAGAGTACATGAAGAAGAATATTTTGTTGAATAAAGTAAAAAATGTAAAGGCGATAAGCGGCGACGTTAAGAGGAAAGCAGTAATTTATAAAAATTTTGCAGATAGGATAATAATGCCGCTTCCTAAAGATTCAATATCTTTTTTAGATACTGTTTGCAAGGTAGCTTCAAAAAATTGTATAGTTCATTATTATGCTTTTGTAGATATGAATATGGGATTAGAAAAATTAATAAATGAGTTGAAAATGTACTTTCATAAAAAAGGTTTCAAATTTAAAGTAGTATTTTCTAGAACAGTAAGGCCATACTCACCAGAAGTAATAGAGATCGTTTTAGATTTTAAGATTACAAGAAAATAGTAAAAAATAATAAGACATGCACCTTACTAATAAATGTTTAGAGGAAAATTAATGCAGGTATTATTTAAAAAAGTAAAACGTAAAAGCGTAAATATGAAGGGTCAAGCAACAATAGAGTTCATGAGCACCTATGGTTTTATGTTTTTAATTTTAGGGATAGCAATAGTGGCAATATTTGTTTTAACAACTTATACTAACTCAATACAGGATACAACATGCAATACATTTAGCAATGTAGTATGTAATTATGTTGAGTACTACCCTAATACAACATATGGATATGGAGTTTTAGAACTTGCAATTGAGAACGGACAGAGCACTCCGATAAACATAACGCAAATAACTAGTAATCTAACTAATACAAATGGAGTTGGAAGTTGTTCCCCTTCATTCTTATATCCAGCACAAGAATCATTATGTAAAATAATTTTTAGTAATAGTAATATTGGATCGCAGGTTAACTCTGGAGTTTATAATATAAGTTTAGGTTATTGTAACTCTGGAGTTATGGGTTTAAATCAAACTGGTTGTATTTACAATAATAGCATTTATGGCGGATCTTTTAGTGTTTATCCTGCAAATCAAGAAGTAACTCCTTTTGTAAGTATAGTAGGAGAGTTGCCAAAGAATAAACAGACAATTAGTGAGTTGTCGCAGCCTTTAATTCCTTATAATTATACAATAATTCAAAATGGAGATTTTGTAAGTTATACCGTTGGTAATAGCATCTCATATGCACTTGGAAACGGTGCTTATTTAGGAGATATGTACTTTGGTTTGGTAACAGTTCCTTATCCAGGAATACTTTCATCATTGAATAATGAGGATATTGCATGCTCTTCACCATATAACTCTTTGTTATCTATGAGTTACACCACATTTTATATGTATCAATCAAATACCATAACAATAAACGCTTATGCAAATAATGCCATACAAGTATATTACAAGAACTCCCAGTGGCAGAGTTGGATTCCTGCTTTTTCTTCTAGTTGGAATAGTAACTCAGGGATAACTGAATATACAATGAGTAACTCCATACCTAAAGGAATTTATCAATTAGCAGTAGTG
This sequence comes from Microcaldota archaeon, assembly GCA_021850955.1. Next base: position 808 of record JAJZKH010000078.1, on the reverse strand, counting down.
CAACAAAGTAGTTGTGGAGATAGTGTCCAAGCTTTTCAAATAAATGGAGTTTATTCCTAATTATTTTAACAGGTATTTTGGTATTCCAACTATATCTTTAAATGAATGTAGCTGTTTACCTGCCTCATCTTCTGAGTTAAATATTTCAATTAATGTGCCTTGTTTATCTGCCATATCTAATAATTCTTTTACCTCATTGTTCCAGATTACGGAATCATTAACAAGAATGACACCAATAGAATATGAGTTTAGTGCTCCGGATACCTTTTCTATCCCAGATATTGAGTCACCTACACGAAGTGAACTTAAAAATATATTTAAGTACTCAAATTCCTTTTTAACATGCTCATTTTCAAATATTTTTGAGATTGTTTCGCTTTGAAGTACCTCTCTTATACCTGATCTTTCTGAATCACTACATGACTCAAAAAATAATTTCTTCTCTAACTTTATACTGTTTTTTTCAATATATTTTTTAAAGTCATCTTTTGTGAAACCAGGTCCAGCCAATACTACTATATTTACATCTAAACCTTGAATTAATTTTATAATGCTGTCAAAATAAAGTATCTTTAACTTTTCAAACTCCTTTTCACTTATTTTTTTACTAAGCTTGCTATAAAGTTCGGTAATTATGTCTATACCATATCCACGTATATATGCCAATGTTGCTTTTTCATCATCAAAAGCAATTATTGCTAACTTTGATTTTTTTGCATCTGCGACAGCTTGTTTTAATCTTTTTAGTATGTACTCTTTCCACTCTGGTTTTTCTACCTCTATTAAATCAGATGTAGCTATATTCAAA
>JAJZKH010000005.1 GCA_021850955.1 Microcaldota archaeon | reverse complement strand
TGAGTATGGGCTTTACATTATGATCCTTACTTCCTATGAAGTACTGCTGTGCTGCACCAAAACTTTCTTTTGAAACAACACGAATATCACAACTTATTCCTATCTTAAGCCAAACAGTTGTTTTTGTAGGACCTATGACTATAGTATTTTCTACTTCAGATAATTTAGTAACAAACTCCATAACTTTTTCTGGAATATTTGAAATTACAAGAATATCCAAATCTCCGACAGTTTCCTTCATTCTTCTAGTTGAACCTGCAAGTACTACCTTTTCAACAAGTCCAGAATCTTTTAATTGTTTAATTATTAACTCAGCTTCAGGAAGTGCTTTACCGAGAAGTATTCTACCTTTTGATGACTCAAGAAGTTTTAGGCCTTTTTCCAACTCCTCTTCACTCTTTTGACCGAAGCCGGGAAGTGATCTTATCTTTTTTTCATCGATTACTTTTTTTAGGTCTTCTACATTACTAACTTTTAAATTTTTATAAAGAGCATAAATACGCTTTGGGCCCAAACCTTGTATTCTTGTTAGATTTTTAAAATCAATAGGATATTTTTTCTTTAGTTCTTGATATTTTTTAATTTTTCCAGTTTTGACAAACTCGTTTATCTTTTCTGCAAGTGCCTTTCCTATGCCATTAAGTTCTGTTAAACCTTCAATGCCATTTTTTTCAATTATATCGGATACATCTTCTGGTAAAGATTCAATAGTAAGTGCTGCTTTTTTGTAAGCCCTTATCTCAAAAATGTTAGAGGTTTTTGATAACTCAAGCATGCTTGCAATTTCATTAAAAATCTCTGCAATTTTTTGATTGTTCATTTAATATCAACAAAAATCATATGTAAAATTTCTTCATTAACTCATAAGCTAGTTCATTGTCAATTTTACTAGAAAAATTATTTTTTGATATTTTTGCATTTGATAAATCAATGTCTTTATGTAAAGATAATTGTTTATTCTTTTTTATTGCATTTAATGCTTCAAGAATATTTTTATAATAAACATAATCTAATGAGTAGATTCTTGAATCTATAAATGTAAATCCAAGACTCTTTGAATGAGACTGCATAAACTGTTCTGTTCCTTTTTTATTATTTGTTTCAGGTCCTTTAAACAATCTACTTTTCTTTTCTTGTTTTGGTGCCAAAATTGCTATAACTCCATTTCCATTTGTAATAAATTGTAATGAGGTGTAAACCTCAAACTCATTCTTTTTCAAGTACTCTTCAATTATCGTAGATGATTTTTTAAGTTGTGGCCAGATTATTTCTTCACTTTTATCAGGAACTTTTGTAATTAAATAAAATAAATCTAACTCACTTTTTTGAATAAATGTTTTTAAGTAACTTTTTAACTTTGTATCAGAGTATTTCATACCATAAAAATAATCTAATGATGGACTTTCTAAGAACTTTCTTGATATTAATATAAAACGAGATATTGATTCTTTTGATAGAACTGCTGCAACATTTCTTTCTTTATCAATTGGGTCTACAATTATGAACTCAGAGTTAAATTTTTTAATTAACTCGTTGTGGTTCAGAGTTTCATTGTTTCCAGGAGAAATGATTATTTTATCAGATAATGCAGAGCCCCACTTTAAAACATTTAAAAATGTTCCAAAGTTATATATGAGTACCTCACATAAATAACCAGAAAACCCTGATGTTTTTGTTTCTGCACCATATAAAAAATGATTTTTTAAAAAGTACTTTAACAAACGTACTTCATCTTTTTGCTTTTCTTTTAGCTTTTCATTTATGAAGGTTGTATGTAAAGGTGTTCTATCTACAGCTGTTGCGAGCTGTTCGGCACTTTGAATTTTCAATGCAGGAACTATGTCTGCTTTTATATTTAAGGATTTTAGAAAAACCCTCACATAAGGATGTTCAGCATATTTTATTTCATACGAATCGGATTTATTTTTTACAAGAGCTTTTCCATACTTTAAACCCACTCTTTCTAAATAATCTTTTGTTGTTCCGGTTTTAAAAAGTAAGAATATATCAATATCAGAGTTTCCTTTTAAGTTTGTGCCTCTTGAAACTGAACCAGTAACTGTTATTTCAACATCTTTTGGAACTATTTCTTTTAAAGAAGATATAATCAAATTTATTTTAACTATAGTATCTTTGTACTCTTTATTAGAGGGCTTTATCTCCTTTAATACATGTTTTAAAATACCATCTATGACAGTTTTATTTGACATCTAAACATATACCTATTAAAAGTAAACAAATAAAAACCACTCGCAAATACCTTAAATATACTAACAATTAGACATAGTATTTATATTTTAATAGTCATTTTATAGCGGTGAGAGAATGGCAAGACCAGATAAAAAAATTAAAAAGAATATTGTGGAAGAATTTTCTGCAATTGTTGCAGATGGAATGTACAGAGATAACAATTTAGGTGTTGTTCCTTTAACAAAAACTATTCAGAAAAAACTAAAGGTACTTCCAGGAGATATAATAGAGTTAAGTTTTAGTGGTAAAAAGACAGTTGCAACTGTAATAGAGGGTTACAACAAGGACTCAAAATCTAATTATGTAAGATTAGATAAAAGAACTAGAGATCAATTAGGAATAATATTAGGTGAAGAAATAACATTAACAAAACCACAGGTTTTCAATGCAAATGAAGTAATTGTAAGGCCAAAAGGAAAGATACCGCATACAATACCAGTACCGATAGATTGGCAAACATACTTTAGACAAAGATTAGTAAACAAAGGAGTTATAGAAGGCGATAAGATAAGCATGCCAGTCTTAGGAGTTAACATTGAGTTTGATGTTGTAAATGTACAACCTTTAGGTGTTTGTAAAGTAACTTCAGAAACTACATTTGATTTTTCTGAAAACAGACAAGCTTGTTGTTAATTAGTTTTTCTATTATTTCTTTTTATTTTTAATTTTTATAAGAATACTTCTTATTTTTTGGTTTTTCTTCTATTTGTTCTTCTATCTCAATTACAGAGTTTAATCTTATACCTAAATCAGCTATTTTATAACCAATACTTGCAAATAAAAATAATATTATTATTTGTATTATTTCGTAAATCGGACCAGATAATACATTTGATATGTTAGTTGCTAAAGTATTGAAAGAGTTAGTAATATTATTTCCAGATATTTTATTTGATGTTTGCAGTAGTGAAGACTTACTTGCAGAGTTATATAAACCATAACCCATGAAAAAAGCTATTACAATTAATAAAACACCTAAAACAATCAATATGTCTCCTTTATAAGCCATCTTATCACACTGAATAATATTAATTAGCAATATATTAAATAACTTGTTTTTATTAGTTATTAAGACTTTAATTCTTTTTTAATTTTGTTTGCTATCTCAACTCCAACGATATGTATGGCTTCTCTTGTTGAAGCGCCTATATGTGGAGTCATTATAAGATTTTTATTTTTTAATGCGTAATTTACGAACCTATTTCCTTTTTTAAGAAATGGTTCTTCTGGAAAAACATCCAACGCTGCACCGGATATTATATGTTTTTTCAAAGCTACAAAAAGATCATTTGTGTTTATAACCTCGCCTCTTGAGGTATTTATTAGAAGTGCTGTTTTTTTCATTAGCTTAAACTGTTTTAATTGCAACATGTTTCTTGATGAAGTAGTAAGCATAGGATGTAGCGATATTATATCAGATGTTTTTAAAAGAGTGTTTAATGAAACTAAAGGAACTGAGTTTTTTTTGATAAATGGATCATAGGCTATTACTTTCATATCAAATGCTTTTGCATACTCTGCAACCTGTGAACCTATTCTTCCAAGACCTATTATTCCGAGAGTTTTTCCATTTAATTGAGTACCTATAAACTTGTACCTTTCCCATTTACCATTTTTAAGATTTTCAAATGCCCAGGGAATATTACGTGAAAGAGCTAGCATTAAAGCAATAGTGTGTTGTGCTGTTGGAAGAGTATGTGCACCATGAAGATTTAATACCTTTATCTTTTTCTTTTTTGCATACTCTATATCGATATGATTAAGCCCAGTTGTTGCTGAACCTATTAACTTTAGATTAATTGCTTTATCTAGTATCTTCTTTGTAACTTTTGTATCTACTCGTATAACTAGTATGTCAAAAATGTGAATTTTTTTCAAAAGTTCTTCGTTACTCATGTTTTTTGCAGTTACATTTCCAATGCCATTAAGTATTTTCATTGCATCTTTGTCGAAGTATTCTGGATTATTTACTAAAATATTTAATTTTTGCATTTTTACACATCGAAATTAAATTTTTATGCCATTGATGACTCTTGTGCCCTAGGATCTGTTGCTTTTATGATTTTTGTAACTGAACTTTTATTGAAGCCTTTGAATCCTTTTGTTCGTTCAAGATCCTCCATGTGACTACCTATTGCTCCGTTTTTTAAAAAATTATTGTATTGTTCTTTAGTTATTGAAGAGTTAGAGAGTAATTTATCTAATCGTGATTTTTCAACACGCCATAACTCTCCAGAAGTGAATGCTTGTTTTAAAAACTCAAAGTTAGAAAAGGGTGGCATCACAGTTACCCCAAATTTTGGAAGACTATTTCTTAAAGAGTTAAAATCAAATCTTGCTTCTAAATGATGCATACCAGCTTGAAGAATACTTTCGCCATGAAGTCCTACCCACAAACCAACTGTTCCTAATGTTTTTCTTTGTTGTAATCCTTTATGTGGAAAATCAATATCTGTTTCTTCAGAGTAAAGATCAACATCTGTAAATACAACTATATCGCAAACGTCATGTTCCATTATTTGAGCTCCCCAATGTGCTTGATCACCTGCATAATATTTTTCTCTGCAAGTATAACCCATTAACTCAAAAATATGTATCATTTTTGAGAAGTTTTGTCTTGAAGAACGATATGTATGATGGTCTTGATTGCCCCAACCTAAACCTAATTTATCTTGCCTTGATTTTTGTACCTGTCCTGCTAAGTTTCTCCTTTGCCAGTATGCCCTTTCTGATCTGAAAAATGCATCAGATACTCTTGCATTATCTAACTTTGAAAGTGCAGAATAAATTAATTTTTCTGTAAACTTTATTCCTTCATTATCATTTTTGAAGTAACGTTGTCGTGAAAAAAACATGCTCAAAACTGTTAGGTACTCAAAGACATCGTCTTTTGAATTTGTTGAAAAACCATTGTAACCGCGTCTTTCAACAGCAGATAATGTATAACTTCCTTCTTTTGAAATTATTGCTTTTCTAAAACGTGAAAATGGTTTACCTTCGATATTTGTATTTACTCCAATAGCTTGTATAAAATTATCAAGTTCTTCTGGTTTCAACACAACCTCAGTTTCATTACTTTTTCCAAGTATTACAGGAAAGAAGTAAGATCTACTGTGTTTGAATGGCTTTCCATATTTACATTTTTTATCAACAGGAATAAATTTGCTAAACCCAAGTTTCAGAAGTGCTTTCTCATTTGTTTTACTTTCTGGAATAACAACATAATCCACCCAGTTAAAAAACTTTGTTGATGTTTCTGTTGACATTTTTTTAGATAACTGAGCTGCAAACTTATTTTTTTTAAGAAAGTTATTAATTATTGAGGTAAGAAACTTTTCAGTTTCTGGATAAAGTTTCCAATCAAACTCTTCATTTATTGATGCATCATTTTTGTCTTCGTATTTGTTTTTGTTTTTAGAGTTTACCATTATTTCACAATTATTTATTTTGTGGGTTTATAGCTAAACTTTTTGCCTTTCCAGATATCTTCATCTCCCCATAATCCAGCACGCCAAGCATTGAACTCGACTAATTGAGAGTAATCAATGAAAAGATTTACATCCTTACCGAATTTTTTAAGATACCATTTGAATACAGGCGGATCTGAAGCTTCAAACATGAACTTATCAAAGCCAAACTCATTTGTTATTTTTTTAATTAAATCTAAACGCCATTTATTTGGAGGAAGATCTTCAGTCAAACCTTCTGACTCTATCATTATTACATCAACACCTGCTTTGATATGTGCCGATAACTCTGACATTACATCATCTATTTTGCGCATCTTCATTTCTCCTTCGTAACCTACCCTATGAGTACCTCCACCTGCATCATACATAAATGAAACTTCAGGTTTTGCTTTCATACCTTTCTTTTGAACCTGCTTAACTATCTCTACTTTATCTTTTAATGAAATGTCAACAAAACCACTAGATACTTCTATAACATCGAAGCCCAAGGATTTACACTCTTTTATGTATTGATCAACTGCCTTTGAGCCTTGAACAATTATACGTTCAACAAAACCCCCAGTAGATACATAAACTCCATGATCATGACATGCATCAAGAATATCTTTTACTGTTTTTTTCGAAAGAAAACGCTCAGAACCTCCTGCAAATTTATATCCATCAAAGTAATTGCTCCAATCATGCAATAAGCCTTTCAAGTAACCGTAAGTTATTGAGGAGTAGTAAGGACCTCTGATTTCTATTATTCCTTTCTTTCTTGGCTTTTTTGGTAGTTCATATATATCGAGAAAATCAAATGCTCTTTTTTCCATAAAATCACATACATAAATCAAATAAACACGATATCTTTTTAATACTTTCAAGATTTCGTAGTTCATTTAGTAAAATCATTGATTTATTTTTGCTTAAGGACATTGAAGCAAGAGTGATGAACTTTTGTTCTAACTCTTTTTTACTCATTGGATTTTTAGGATGACCTTTTTGATAATAAACAACCTTATCTATTGTTTTATTTTTAGTAATTACATTTATTTCATTAGAGATACATGAAGGATACCTCGCAGTTAGCTCCTTCTTTTCTTTTACTGTTGTTAATTTTAGTAGTTTATTGATTCTGTTATCAGTTAATCTTTTCTCTGAATACGACTCAGGAGTTATGTCTCCATAAATTAATGCAGAACAAACAATAAATGGAAGACTATGATCTGCAGTTTCCTTTGTTTTTGGAGACCATTTTTCCTTGTCTTTCCCTAAAACTTTGTAACCACTTTCTGTTGTTAATATATTGATTTTTTTAATTTCATCTATGTTTTTGATTTCTTCTTTTGCAGATATTGCAGCTGTTATTGCACTTTGAGAACGTATCTCTGCAGGATAAAACTTAGTTATTCTTTGATTTATTAAAAATTGATTTTTTTTATTTCCAAATGTCTTTGTACTTAAATTAAACTTACCAGTTACTTGTTTCCAGAAACCCATCTCGCCTTCAAAGATTGGAGATGGTCCGGTTATGCCATTATTAGCTAGTTTAGCCGAGAATATTGCATCTTTTGCAGCGTTAGGAAATGATATTGCTTTCCACATAGAGAGCTCGCCTGCGCGTACCTGTCTCATTGCGATATGTGAGTTTAATGCTATGTTTATAGCTTGGGTGGTTTTTTTAACTCCTGATTCCATTAAAAATGATGATGCAGTAGCAACACTAACTAAACCATAGCTAGTGTGATCCCAGCCTTTCTTCCATAAGCTCGCAGCTGTAGAAAGGCGGCATTGTACTTCGTAAGCTAGTGCTATTGCAACAATGACATCTTTGCCTGTTCTGTTGTATTCTTCAGCTACGGCGAGCAATGGCATTATATTATCACTAGGATGTGCAAACTCCTTCGACTCGAAAGAGTCATTATAGTCTAAATATCTAGACATTATTCCGTTCACAAAACCAGCGTCTTCAGAGCTAGCTTTTTCACTTGAACATAATATTGAAGCTCCTTCTTTGCTTTTTTTAATTGTCTTTTTTGCGATTTGCACAGGAACCGCTTTCTGTGCGCCTAATGCGCAACCAAATGTATCTATAACAGCGTCTTTTGCAATTTCTATTGTTTTACTAGGTAGTATTTTATAAGACAATGAATTTGCATACTCACTAATATCTTCTGCTAATGTCATAATCTCACTTTTTAATTTTTTTAATAATAGCCTTTGTCATTTCAGTAGTTGAAACTGGATTTTTAGGAGTTATGTCATAAGTAACATTAGTTTTTTCCTTTAGTACTGAATAAACTGCATCTTCAAGAGCTTTTGAAGCTTTAATTTCTCCTAAATGATTCAATAGCATAGCTCCAGATAAAATTGCTGCTGAAGGATTAACATCGTTTTTTCCGGAATGTTTTGGTGCCGAACCATGTACAGGTTCAAAAACTGCCATGCTTTTGCCTATGTTTGCACTTGGTGCAATGCCTAGACCTCCAACAAGTCCAGAACATAAATCAGAGATTATATCGCCGTATAAATTAGGACATAATAAAATATCAAAAAGTTCTGGTTTTGAAACTAATTTTGAACATGCGTTATCTACAACTAAGTTATCACAAATTATTGATTTGAATTTTTTTGATACTTTTTCAGCTTCACTAACAAATAATCCATCAGTATATTTCAAAATATTTGATTTATGTATTATTGTGACTTTTTTTCTTTTGTTTTTTTGTGCGTATGCAAATGCAAACTCTGCAACTCTTTTAGTAGCTGTTTTTGATATTGTTTTAAGTGCAATTGAGCTATCATTAGGTATTTTTAATTTTGAATCTTTTTCAACAAATTTTATTAATTTTTTTGACAAGAAAGAGCTCTCTTTGAACTCTATCCCAGAATAAAGATCCTCTGTATTTTCCCGTATTACTATTAAATTTACATTTGAAAAGTTAGTTTTAATTCCCTGAATTGTTTTTGTAGGCCTTACATTTGCAAATAACTCAAGTTTTTTTCTAAGTTCTACATTGACACTCCTAAAACCTTTGCCTAATGGAGTTGTTATTGGTCCTTTTAATGCAAACTTATTTTTTCTAATAGAACTTAAAGTTTCAGTAGGAAGTAATGAACCATACTCGTTTAATGCAACCTCTCCTGCAATATGTTTTTCCCAGTTTATTGAGAAGTTATATTTTTCAGAAACTGTATTTATGCATTGCATAGCTGAGTTGATTACTTCTGGACCTATCCCATCTCCCGGTACAACAGTTATTGTATATTTTTTCATAATACTACTTTCTTTTTGATATAGGTATAAACTTTAGGTTTAAATTCCCAGTATACTCTTCAAGTGGTCTTATTAGTCTATTATTTTTATACTGTTCTAATATATGTGCTAACCATCCTGAACTTCTTGCTATTGCAAATATTGGCGAATACAACTCATGTGTAAGATTAAGATTATGGTAAACTATTGCAGAATAAAAATCAACATTTGGGTATATGTTCTTTTTATCTGACATCATATGTTCTAATTTTTGACCAATCTCAACATATGTTGTGTTGTTGTTTTTTGCACTTAGATTTTCAGCCATTTTTTTAAGTATTTTTGCTCTTGGATCATATACTTTGTATATTCTATGACCATAGCCCATTACTCTTCCATGAGATAAAATTATCTTATTTACATAAGAGGATACATTCTCTGGTTTTTTGATATTCTTAAGCATTAGCAATACTTCGGTAGCTGCACCTCCGTGTAAAGGACCTTTTAAAGTTCCAATACCTGTAGTATATGCAGAATGGACATCACTTAATGTAGAGACAGTTACCCTCACTGAAAAAGATGATGCGTTAAATCCGTGTTCTGCATGAAGAACAAAGTCCTTATCTAAAACTTCTGCTCCTTCAGAATCAGGAATTTTTCCAGTTAACATATATAGAAAATTTTCTGCATGAGATAACTTTGGATTTGGAGGTATTGGAGTTTTTGAGTTTTTTATTCTGTAATGATAAGCAACTATAGTAGGCATCTTTGCAATTATTGATAAACCTGTATCTAGCTTTTCTTCATATGATGAAATTCTTGAGTCTTTGTCATTAGAAGATAATGAACTGACTACGGTTCGTAGAGCTTCCATAGAGCTCATATTTTTTGTAAATGTGTGCAACATACGTATAGTATGTTTTGGAAGTGCTCTCTTTCTTTTAAGTGTTGTTGAAAAGTTTTTAAGTTCATTTTTATTTGGAAGTTTTCCGTATATTAAAAGATATGACACTTCTTCAAAAGTACAGTTTTCAGCTATGTCTTCTATAGAGTAACCACGATAAAACAGCCTTCCTTTTAATCCGTCAATAAAAGAAATATTAGTTTGACCTGCTATAATACCCTCAAGTCCTTTTACTTTGACATTTGAATTTTTGTTAATTTTTGCCATATTAACACATAAAAATAATACATGAGTAAACCTTAAATAGTAATGTTTTAGTTTAGCTAGAGTTTAGCAATGAAGAACGTATTTTGAGACAAATAATAAAAAGTAAGATTTAAATATGGACATAGTTTATGGTATAATTGCATTTAAATGGAAAATGATTACGATGTAATAATTGTAGGAGGAGGAGTAATAGGCACATCATTGTTGTATACACTTTCAGAGTTTACAGACATTAATAATATACTTTTAATAGAAAAGAAAAAAATAGGTAGAGGTTCATCTTGGAGTCATAGTAATAGTCAAACATTACACGTAGGAGACATAGAAACAAATTACAACACAGAAAAAATAATAGAAACTAGAACAGCGTCGCATCTAATTTTAAAGTATACAAAAAAACTTAGAGAAAGTAATTTTATAAAACCAGTACAGAAAATGGTATTAGGAGTTGGTAACGAAGAAGTAGAGAATATAATAAAAAGATATGATGAAAAATTTATTTCTCTTTTTCCAAGTATTAAAGTTATAAAAACATCTGAGATATTAAAGGTTGAACCAAATTTAATTAAAGGTAGAGATAAAGATGAAGAAGTTATTGCTGCTTATTCCAAAGATGGACACATGGTGAACTTTGGCTTGTTGTCTTCTTCTTTTGTTAATTCAGCACTAAAAAGTAAGAAGAATATAAAATTACGATTAAATGAAGAAGCAATAGATATCGAAAGAAAAAATGCCCATTATATAGTAAAAACTGAAAAGTCAACATATAGGGGAAGATTTGTTGTTTTTGCAGCTGGAGGATATAGTTTATACTTTGCAAAAAAATTAGGTTATGGTAGAGATTTGTCTATGCTTTCAGTAGCAGGTAATTTTTATTATTCAAGAAATGTAATTAAAGGAAAAGTTTATAGAGTTCAAAAAGGTGGAATACCTTTTGCTGCGGTGCATGCAGATGTAGATATTACAAATAAAAAAATAACAAGATATGGACCTACTGTAAATATAGTTCCATTTTTAGAGCATACAAATGTAATGTCAACATATAAATACATCAAAGCAATGGGTCTTGATAAGGAAACTGTTGAAAGTTTAATCAACATATCGGAGGATAAAGATATACAAAGAATAGTAGAAAAAAACTTTATCTACTCGATACCTGATTTAGGAAAGTATTACTTCTTAAAAGAAGAGGTAAATAAAATAATTCCTAGTTTAAAGTATAATGATATAAAATTCTATAAACAAGGTGGAGGAATACGGCCACAGATAATAGATAAAAAAATGAGGAGGTTAATATTAGGAGTAGTAGATTTAAGAGGAGATGGAATTGAGTTTTCAATGGCACCTTCCCCAGGAGCTAGTTCTTGTTTAAAAGAAGCATTAAAATATACAAGAAGTGCAACTGAATATTTAGATAAAAAATTCTATAAAGAAAAATTTGTAAAGATGTTTTGTAATAATGAAGAAGAGTATAAACTCTTGACAAAAAAACAAAAACATTAATCTTTATATCTTAACAAACTAATTATTTGCGTGGGCTCTTAGCTCAGGAGCAGAGCGTTCCGTTCGCAAGAAAACCTTTTAGAAAAAGTTTTATCAAAATCGAAAAACGGAAAGGCCGCGGGTGCGAATCCCGCAGAGTCCACAAAACTCTTCGGGAAAGAGTTTTATCAGAAATTATGAGTGCAACTTACTAATAACTGTGAATGACAGTGTTTGTTGATAAAGACTTTGCAGCAATATTTAAATATGTTTATTCACATAATAATTATGTGATTATATGCCTAACATAACTTTAGTAGTAAGTGAAGAACTTAGGAGAGATATGGAAAAACATCCGTCGATTAAATGGTCAAGTGCCGTAAGAAATATAATAGAACAGAAGCTTGCTGATTTCAAAGAGCTAGAAAAGCTAGCGGAAAAGAGCAAGTTTACCATGAAGGACTGGAAAATTATAGAAAAGAAGGTATCGAAGGGCATGGCAAAGCACGCAAAGGTGCTTCTCGATGAGAGTAACAGTTGATGCAAATATCCTGTTTGCCTGTATGATAAAGGATTCGGCGACCAGGCGCCTGATTTTTAACCCTACACTTACACTTTTTGCACCAGAATTCCTCAAGGATGAATTGGTATCCCACATAATAGAAATCAAGGATAAGTCAGGTATGAATGATGAGAAACTATTACACATGATTCAGAAGGTATTTGCTCAAATAACATTTGTGCCAGACAAAAACCTTAAACCCTTCTTAAATGCAGCCGCTAGTCTGATTGCAGACCCAAAGGATTGGCTGTATATTGCATGTGCATTGCACGAAGATACTGTAATATGGAGCAACGATAATGATTTTGGTTCACAGAAAAGAATTAGAGTTCTTAAGACAAAAGAACTTGTGTCGATTGTTGGTTCGCTATAAACAAGCACATGTGACCGCATATGCTGTTGTAAGCTCTTGTTTATTTTAATTTTATCAGATGGGACTGAACTGATTCGGTAAATAAAGCTCCTGGGTCCACTAGCTTGTTTATTTCGACAAAACTATTAAGAAACCCTAGAAAGTTAGAGTAGAGGAAGTTGTACTTATGCCACTAGTTGGTAACAGCACTGAATAATTTAAATTATTTAAGCTGATAAATTTAATTGGGTGCGATCCCCGCAGAGTCCAAACTTCTTTTTATTGTAAATAAATTTAGTCTAAAAAGCAACTAATTTATAATTTATTTGATAAGTAAATATGCGATTATATGAACGAATTTAGACCATACCTATTTTTTAATAAGAATTCTGAAGAAGCATTAAAACTTTACAAAGAATGTTTTGGTGGAGAAATAAGTGAAGTCAATAGAGTTTCAGACACTCCAATGAAAGATAAGATGCCTCAAGAATTACAAAATAAATTATGTATGCTCGCTTTAAAAGTGGGACAGTGAAGTTTAGCGTATCTGATTGGATGCATCCGACAAGAGCATATAACAAAGGAAATAATGTTTCATTGTTATTTGAAAGCACTCCTGAAGAGGTAAAAGAGTTTTCGGGATTCTAGCAGTAGATGCAGATAATGATACAATAGAGAATTTAAGAGAGGAGTTTTTTGGTTATTATGGTGCATTAACTGATAAATTTGGCATATGTTGGATGTTTAGATCAGATACCAAGAAACAATAATTAAAGGAGTTTAGAATGTAAAATAAAGATATTTCTAAAATTTATATAAATAATAATGAATAAATTGAATTTAATGAAGATTTATATATCTGATAACACAAAAAATAACTTTGTGAAAATATGGCAGTTAAACAAATAAATTCTGAGCAAAACAAAAAAACAAAAGCGCATAATGAATATATAGCTATGCTAATTAAAGGAGATTTTCATGCTGCGGGTGTAGTAGCAGAGTATTATGAATTAAGTAATAAAGAAAAAAAATTAATAATAGTTGAATCGTATGAAAAGTGTGTTGTAGATAGGAAATTTTTTCAAGCAGCAAATATTGCAAAGTACGGTGGACTTGAAAAAGAAAAACAGATGTTAGCTGCAGAAATGGCTTATGACGTATTAATGGATAAAAAATACTTTGAAGTAGCTGCGCGTGTTGCAAAAGAACACGGTTTGGGAGTAAAAAAACAAAGATCAGCAGCAAAAATGTTTTTTAAAATGTGTATGGAAAATAAAGATTACCAATTTGCAGTATATGCTGCTTCAGAATTTGATTTAGGAAAAGATGTAGTACAGTTTGTTGCATTGAAATTTTATAAAATTCTTTTTAATAATGATATGTTCATAGCTGCTGCGCGAGTAGCAAAAGAAAATGGATTAAAAAAAGAAGATGAACAAATTGCTGCGTGTAGAGGTTATGAAAAGGAACTGATTAATGGAAATTTTGATAATGCAGAATATGTTGCAAGATATCATAATTTAAACGAAAACCAAAAACTTATTGCAACAACTAGGGCATATGTAATTTGCAATTATAAAGGAAATTTAAATAGAGCCCAAAAAATAGCTTCTAATAATGAACTTAATAAAATACATAGGATATGAGTATTTAAATTAAATAAGAATAAATTAAGATTAAGGTATATATATTCGATATACAAGTAATTATATAATACGATGAGTTATATACAGTATAGAATTAAAATATCATAATCTAGGACTGAATTAATGGTTAGAAGTTTTTATAAAAGGAAAAAGGATAAACAACTTATATTATTAAATAAAGTTTTACTTATAATTCTTATTGGTATAATTTTAATACCTGTTATTTTTACAATAAATAAAACAACTACAACTAATAGTAGCAACATTCATTTAATAAAAAATAATAATATTACGAATAGAACAAATGAGAATACATCAAATAGAAAGATATTAAATGTACAAAAACAAACAGAAACAGAGGCACAACTACAAGCATTTGATGCAAAATATTACTCTTATTATGATGTTTTATTAATATGTAATCCTGCAAGCCAAGAAAGTGAAAATGTTTGTAATTACTTTAAAAATGCAAGAATAAATGAGGGATTTAACACATCTCACGTTCTTAATTTGACTAATATTCCTAACTCTGAGTATGTTAATAACACGGTGACAAACTCGATATTGCTTCAGATAAAAAATAAATTAGCAATTACACCAAATATACAATATATAGTAACAACAGTAGGAGTACCACTCGATGATAACGCATATACAAATCCATACATTGGTGTTGGAGCATCAATAGATTCGCTTATTGCAGATAACTTAACAAACAATCCAGTAGATTTGTGTGGTAATTGTGCAGGTAGTGTTAGTAATCCGTATTATGGTAGTCTTGAATACGGCTTTGGTGCAGGTGAATTAATAAATCAGTATACTTTAGAACAAATAGTATTCAATAATTCAAATCCTTCATATAGAGGGATGTATATAGTAACAAGATTAGATGGGCCAACACAACAAAGTATATATAATCTTATAAATGATGCATCTAATGCGAAAGACGCATATAGTAGCGGCAATATACTTTTAGTTGGAAATACAAGTGGGTATTTAACTGATAGTTTAGAATATGAGATGGTAGACTCAAATTCACTTTTAAATGATATTCCTAAAAATACTACATATGTACTAAATACTTTTCCAATAGGTAATAAAGGATTATCAGGGTATATTTCGTGGGGTTCAAATTGTGGTTGCAACGCAGGTCAGAATTCTAGTAAATGGAATTATGGTTTTGTCCCAGGAGCTATTGGCGAGACATATGTTTCTTCTAGCGCAAGAACTCTTTTACAATATCCATGGACTGGAGGTCAATCACTAATATCAGATTTAATACTTGACAACATAACAGGGGTAAGTGGATATGTTAGTGAACCATTTACTACTTGTTTAGAACAATCAGATCTACTTCTTCCATTATATTATGGGGGTTTGACATTAGGAGATGCTTTTTACGCGGCTATGCCATGTCTAGAATGGAAAAATGTAGTTATAGGAGACCCTAAGGCACACGTATTTACATTTGACGCAACACAACCAGTACTTTCTACGTTAATAACAAATGTTTCAACAACAAATATTAAAACTGGTGAAAATCTTACGATTACTTTAAAAGTATATAACGAAACTGTATATTATGATAATGAAAGTGAATCAGGATCAACGACATATTTAGCATCTTTAAGAACAGGTCAATCTAGTTCTTGTTCGCAGGATAGTAATTACACCAAAGGAATAGGATCTTTTGGTATAGGAGTGTATACTCGTAGTATTAATATAACTCCAAATAGTACAGAGTATTATTGTTTTTATGTACAACAACAAGGACACAATGTAGGTACAGGTGCAATTATTTATGCACCGGTACAATATTCGCCTACAGTTTTAGTAAAGTATAACTCGCAGAATATTTCTACAAGTACCTCAACAAGTACAAGCACCAGTACTTCGACTTCGGTTCAGACAACAACACCTACTACAAAAACCACTACATCTACAAGTACTTCGACTTCGGCATTAACTACTCAGACTACAACTTCAACAAGTACAAGCACTAGTACTTCTACTAGCACCTCGACTTTAATTACTACTAGTACATTACCAGTTATCACAACCCCAACAACTACAACAATTCCACAAATTACGTCTAACTTAAATAACTTTTTTCAAAATTCAAATGCAAATATTGGAATTGCACCACAACTTACTTCAATATATGGAGAATTTGATAATGGGAAAAATGTATTTGATTTTTATGATAACTTCAATGGAAAAATATTGGGCACTGTTTGGAATACAGTACAATCATGCCAATACGGGATAGCCGTAAATAATGGAGCTAGTATAAATACATCCTACTGCCCATACCAATATTCAGGTGTTCCGTCCCCAATAACTTCACCCAATAATGGAATAATATTATCATATGTTAAAAATGTTAAAGGAACAGGAACGGTTATATGGTGCTGGTTACATAATGGAGGTTATTGCGGTCCGAGTGAAAATATTCAGAACGGAAGTGTTTACCTATATTCAGATGCTCCAGGAAATGATCTGAATTTATACGCGATAGATATATTGACATCTAATAATATAACTTCGTTCAAAGATTACACATTAAATTTCATAGGAATAGCCACATACCCACCAAATGGAGTAATGCCAACAGTAAAAACAGGAGGTATTTATAACTCTGGAAATGGAGTTTGTGGAAGTATTCCGAGCTCATTAAAATCTGAAACCGAATACTGTATACCAATAAGTATTCAAAATACTCAGACTGTAGCGATGAAGAGTGGATCTGATTTAATGATACCGTTTAATTCATTAAATTACTCGAATTACTTAGCTACAACTTTACAAAATATTTATTTATATAATAAAACTTCTGGAAGTACAGCTCCTGCATGGATTCAAGGAAACGCATCTAACGGAGCACAGTATACTAACTTAAATATGGTAAATAATGTTAGTCTTTGGGTAAAACTTCCTGAAACACTGCAAGGAACAAGTATAGACAATAATTGGGTAATAGGCGTAGGAGGTATAGGAATACAACAAACCACTTCAACAACCACAACCGCTCCGATAGGTGGCGGAGGAGGTGGGGGCGGTGGAGGAGCAGCCGCTGGTGGTGGATTACCACACCCTACCGTAATTGGAACTGAATATGGTTATTTAGTAACAAACATAGGAGTCCCTGCAACATTTACATTTGATTATTGTGGTCAGAATGTATTCAGTACATTAAACTTTATAAGTCCTGATTCTGCAGGAATTACATTAAATAATCAACCATATACATTAAACTTAAATACTCAACCGATAGAGGTATTAGGAAACACTAAATGTAGTATGCAGTTGTATAACGTTTCGTATATACCATTACAACAGACAGTTGCAATAAAATTCTTTGAAAATAACGTACAGAGTAGCTCAAATACAACTAAACTTCAAAATAGTACTACAAATACTAGTACAAGTACTGGAA
>JAJZKH010000077.1 GCA_021850955.1 Microcaldota archaeon | reverse complement strand
TAGAATATTAAAAGGTTTAAATAATATTGAGATCATAATCAGGTTCTAAAGAAAAGAATTTTAGAACTTGGTCGAGCATTTCTCTATGCTGAGCAGTTATACATATTTTTGTTTCAAATTTATCTTTTCTGGTTTGGAGTTCTTTAATTAGAGGCGCCATCTTTATAGCTTCAGGTCTTGTGCCAAATATAACTAAAATTTTCTTCATTGAATTTCTTTCCTTAACTGGTTAGACCCTTTGATAAAGGTTTTCTTCATTTTCAGAACAGTTTGGTAGTTTTTATTTATAATCTCATGCATGATTTCTGAGTTAGGTAAATTATTTTTTTTATAATTATCTTCTGTTACATATTTATATCCAAATCTTTTAAAATCACCAAGATCTTCTAAACGAACTACTGGCACTATGCCGGATATCATATACTCGTAAAGTTTAGTTGGACAGGCAACACGATTAACTGACGTATCGTCTCTCAACACCAGCCCAAAATCAAACTGCCTATATCTTTTTGACAAGTCTTTCTTACTACAAAATTCGTACACAGCATCAACTGGAGCATTTAATTGTTTACCTATGGTTTTTAAATACTTCCAGTCATGGGACAAAAAAGTTGTCTTTGCTATATTTTCTGTTTGCTTGGCTATTTCTATCATGTCATTAATATTTTGCCAGGCTTGAGTACCTCCACTATATACCGTTTGAAATTTTTTATCATGTGCTAGTACAATTTTCTTTTTATAAATTGGAGTGTCTTCCACAATAGGAAGGATTATAACTTTATTGGGTTTTATTTTGTACTTTAGGGCGTAGTGATCGGCCATGGCATGTGTTACCATTACGCAAACTTTAGCATTTGACAGTACTTTTTGTTCTATAGCTTCATATCTATCTTTTAGATAACCACGTCCAAGCATAATTTCTTCTTCGGGAGTTATACCGTGAATATCTACAATTATTTTACCGCTCTCTAACCAGGGCAATGCATATTCAGCTAGGTGCAGGGTGTGCACATAAGCAATTTTTACTTTTGATATAACCGCATTAACGGAACGCCCGTAATAAATAGATTCTCTTCCTATTGTAAGCTCCCATTCATCTCTACCGTATTTATTGATTTTAGGACGTTGATTGTCTGGAGAAATGTTTATGTAGATTTTATTTTGATTACCTATTATTGAGTCTATTGCTCTAATTCTACTCATCCACCCTTCCTTTATTCGATCTTTAGAAGGGTAGGGGGCAAAAAAAGCAATTTTTACATCTTCAATAGCTCTAGCTAGTTTTCGCTCAAAGTCTAATTCTTCATAGATCAGAGACTCAAATTCATTGACATAATTCTTAGCAACATATTTAGTAAGAAACTCCCTTTCTACTTTTTCTCTGCCCTTTTTAGCTTTTCTTTTCCATTTATCTTTACTATATATTATTGTTTTCATTGCAGCAGTAAGTTCTTTAAGATTATTTAGATGGCTATCGTCAATGTAAAGTTTTTTGATTTTATCATTAGACAATAACTGTATGTCTTTATATGAATTATTGACAACTATGCCTAAGTCATTCTTATGTATCAGGTGTCTAGCGCCACCTACATCTGTTAGTATTAATGGTAAGTTATGGTATAAAGCCTCAAGGCTGGCAATACTAAAGCCTTCTGTCAGAGAGGTCATAACAAAACAATCTGATATATCCAGAAGCCCTAATATTTTTCCCTTTGGCATATAATCAATGATTTTAACATTTTTATTTACTCTGTATTTAGTAATCATTTCTTTGACTATTTTAAAATATTCATGGTCTAAAACATTCCCTACTAAAAGCATTTTAGCTTCAGGAAAGTCCTTGACTACTTTACTAAAGGCCACTATAGCGGCAACATGATATTTATTAGGCGTAAAAGATGCAACGTTTATAAACACAAAGTCACTATTTTTTAGACCATATGTTGATCTATTTTGTGGTTCTATGTATTCCTTGTAGGGATTGATCCCATTGGTTATTGTCAGTATTTTTGGTTCCGATATATCAAACTTCTTTGCGAAGAATTTTCCAACCTGATCAGAAACAACAATAAATTTATCAACAACACGATAAACTAAAAACCTACTATTTATAAATTGTGCATCTGCCCAGATGTAGTTATTGTGAACCGTATATACAAGTTTTACTTTATATTTCTTATATATACCTGCACCAAAAATAGAGTAGTGCATATTAACTAATTTAATATCTAACTTTACAATTAAATAATCTAGATAAATAGTATTATGATTTAAATCTAAAACATGCACTCCTCTACTTTCAGCCAATTTAGCTAAATAACCGTCTTTAGAGCCAGACACAAACACATAAACTTTAAATGTTTTGTTAATTTGCTGATCGTTTGATAGCATCAATACTACCTCTTCTAGTCCACCCTTATCAAAAGAGTCAAGCTGGAAAACTATTGCAGGACGTACATCTATTGGATCAGTATTAACCTCTAGAGAAAAACTACGTCCTTCAGCTTTACCATATCTAATATAATGAAGCAGGGGGTTCATGGTGCTATAGCGTACATCGAGGTATCTAGATAAGTAATAAGCTTGGTCAAACAAAGGCCCAGGCTGGTTGTTTGCAGAAGAGCCATATTTTAGATAGTGTTTTGCTGGATCAATACCACTAGATGCCACATCATGATTAAGTGCTAAATAATAAGATTCGTCAAATAATTCTGATTCTTTGATCTCTTTTGCCTGTTTTTCAAGATTATAATTCTCTTTAATATTCGATATTTTGAGTAAAGTTTTTCTAAGTATATTCAGAGATTTTTTATGGGTTTTATTTTTGGTAGCATTTAGACCATCCGCCAACTTTCTTAAAATTGGTTTATGTAGATAATTTATCTGTATTTTCAGATTTTCTATCTCAGTAGTAAATATGTTCATTTCTTCTTGGTATAACAACTCTTGGGCGGTTATTTCAGTAAGTTCTTGTTTGAGATTCTTATTTTTCAGCTTAAGGTCTTTGGCAACAGCATAACTATTAAGTGCATCCCTAGTTTTAATACCTAATATGTTGGATATGCTAAGTTCATTGTTTTTTGAGTTTTTTAAATCTTTTATTGCTTTAGCAAGGTTATGTAAAGAGGTTTTTTCTATGTTTCTAGATTTTATTTTTAAATTATTAACTATATCCTCATATTTTAGTTGGTTCATTTCAAGGGCATTTTTTAAACCATTGAAAAGATTATTGTTTTTATAAGTAATTGAATCTTTTTCACTAAATCCATATGCTAATGCATTGGTATCATTAATTATGATAGGCTTATTGAAGCCTAAACTTAATTGTATAGTTCCACTAGTAGTACCATGTTTATACTTATTTTGCTCGGGACTACTTGATTTGCTGTCAAATACTGTTAAAAGATAGTCGTGGTTTTCTATAATCTGATAAAATTCTGGAAAGTTTAAAAATCCCAAAGTTTTTATTTCGTCTCTTAGGTCACTTGGCACATCTACGTCTGCGCCAGTGATTGATATGCTAATTGGTTTGTTTGATATTTCTTTGACTTTTCTAACAGCCTGAAAAAGTAATTTTATATTTGAAGAACTGTAACTTGATGAACCCAGTAAAAGTATTCTATTAAGATCTCTACTCTCAGTTGTTTTTAGTTCTCCAAAATAGTGTGGATTAAGCATTTTTGTTTTTGATCCACGATAAGGATATTCCAATAAAGTGAATAGCCTGTTAGCTTTATAAATCAGACTGCTGTCGTCGTTATCAATAGACCATAAATTATGCTCAACAAATAAACTACCTAGATTTGCTTTGGGTAAGAATTTTAAATATCTCAGATAGCTAGTATTGTTCTTGTCCTTTTCCCAGTAAACATTGGTGGTAAATAAAATAATTTCATACTTACCTTCTTCTATGCTATAAAGGTACTTTTTTAACCTTTCCGCACTGCCGGTGTGAATTAATGGCAATCTATCCTTTGGGTAAATTGCAAATGGCTTTTGAAAAGCTACCTCGTTTCTAATGAGCAATTCAACTTTATATCCTAGTTCTTGGAATAAATAGGTAAATCCGGGTAATATCTCTCCGTGATAAGGGTTGGGCTCTACTAGTAATACCGTAGGCATATCGGTTGTTGTATTCTGTTTGATCATAGTTTATTCATGATATTTTACCCAATTAGTCTTAAGATCGGA
>JAJZKH010000076.1 GCA_021850955.1 Microcaldota archaeon | reverse complement strand
ACAGCATCAAAGCTTTTGCTTTCGAGCATTTCGAGGCTTTGCGCAAAGCCAACGTATGCGCCTTTGAGCCTTTTCTTTAGCTTCCTGGCTGCGAACCTTGCCTTCAGCGACTTTATGCTCTTCTCAACAGGATCAACAGGCACAACGTCATAGCCGTGCTGCGCAAGCCGCAAAGAATATCTCCCAGGGCCGCTGCCTATGTCAGCAACAACCCCATTTTTAGGAAGATACTTTTCAAGGTAATGGATTGTAGTTGTATACTCCATTATCCCGTTGCTCAATGTCAGCCGTTCCCACTCATGGGGAGTAGAGGCAGCATAGCCTTTGAGTATTTCGCCGTGTAGTTTAGCAGCTTCCATGCTTCAATACGCGCATAGAATCATTATAAGCCTTTTCTGCAATTGTGCTTTTTTAATTTGAATTTCTCAGCTTTTTTTAATTATCTTCGAGTCAATTCTTTTGCCTAAACCTATGTATTTATATCTATTTTTATGTAATGCTTAACAAACGTTATCACAAAAGTTGGTCTGATGAAGCTAGATTTCGATCCTATGAAGAATATAACCAAGTTAGATTACTTTATAATGCAGTTTGATAGAGTAAATCAAAAAACAAAAGATTTGCTTGTTGTTAAGAGTATAGTAAAGAATTGGCATGATGTACTGCTTTTTAGATTAGGATTGAAGAAACCTGGGTTCGTAATGCAGCTGCGCAATGGTAGAAAAATAGAAATAAAGAAGTCCGAAGATTATTTTTCATTTTGGGAAAGTGACGAAGGTATACGAGAGTCACTCAAACAATTGAACTTGAATCGTAAGGTTAAAATAGTTATAAAAAGTAAGGTTATAAAATTCAAATTCAGAGATAGAATAGTCAAATTTAATTATGATTCTAAAAAACAATTAAATAACACATTAGGGATGATAAAAGAACAATTTATAGAAGAGCAGTATGGATGGCTTGATGTTAAAGGAAAAGATGTTATAGATATAGGCGCGAATGTAGGAGATTCTGCAATTTACTTTGCACTGAAAGGGGCAAAACACGTTTATGCATTTGAACCCTATCCGTATTCTTATGGAATTGCAATACAGAACATTAAATTGAATAAGTTAAAGGATAAGATAACATTGTTGAATGAAGGTTGCAGTAGAAAGAAGGAAGAAATAAAGATAGATGCCAGTTATAAAAATTTAGGAGGTACAGATTTAAAGAATTTCGAAAATGGGACTAATATAAATATAACGACTTTAAGGAGGATACTTAAAAGATTTGAAATTACAGAAGAAGCAGTATTAAAAATAGACTGCGAAGGTTGCGAATATAGGGTTTTGCTAGAGACAAAAATTTCTGATTTGAGAAAATTTAAACAAATACAAATAGAATACCATTATGGATATTTGAACTTGAAAAGAAAACTTGAAGAAGCTGGTTTAGGTGTAGAGCACACTAATCCTATATTAGTATATAATAGTGATATAGGAACGAAAATGACATTAGGAATAATTTATGCTTCAAGAAGGTAAAAGAAAGTCATACTTTTACCTGAACTTATTCTCCATGTAAATGTTAGGTTTTTAATGAACTTACAAATAATATGGATGAGATAGTAATAAAGCTAATATTTATAAAAGAGAGAAAATAAGTTAACTACGTTTCATTAGATACAAGACAAATCGCATAAAAATCCGTCAAATACTTTGAAATCCGAAGTTCTCATAGAATTGTACAAATTTTGAAGTGTTCTTATTTTTCTAGTACCTTTTTATACACTTCTAATGTCTCTCTTGCACATTTTTCCCATGTGAAGCTTCTTGCATATTCGGTTGCTTTCTTTTTCAGTTTTTTGCTGTAACCGTTTTCCTTTATATTTTCTATTATCTGGGCCATGTGCTCCGGGCTTTCTGCTTCGAAGCAGTATTTCCTTACTTCTTTTGGAATCTTTCCGTATTTATAGATTATTACCGGGAGGCCACGTGACTGGGCTTCTAGAATAGGAAGGCCGAAACCCTCGTATAAGGATGGGAATGCAAAAACATCAAAAGAATCGTATATTTGCACTAATTTATTTTCTGGAGCAAATCCTTTAAAGTGAATACCTCTTTTGATTGCCATACTATTTATTTTTCTGAAATATTCAGGAGTATAATTTCCGTAGATATTAATAGGTATATTAGTATGTAAATATTTGGCAGCCTTTATTATCATCTCAGTATTCTTTCTATAAGTTATTGCACCGATATAACCTATGTTAAATTTGTGCTGTGCTTCTCTTTTTGTTTTAACTAAAAACTTATCATCTACACCAAGATTTATAACTGAAATTTTATCTTTTTCGATGCCTAACTTTATGGCTTCATCTCTTGTTTGTACAGAACTAGCAATAAAATAATCAGCGTTTAGTTGATTGTTATAAATCTTTTTAATCACAAGATTATTTAATAATCGTAATCTAATATCATATTTATAATTATCAAACGCAATCTCTGGATATAGGATAGGACCAAAATCATGTATGGTTCTCAGAAGTACGGTATTACTATGGCAGTTATGTGGTGTTGGAATTGCTGAAGGATAATGTATTATATTAAAATCGGCAGGAAGAAATAAAAATTTTAAATAATAAAGCATTTGGTTTATAGTATAATTGACTGCATAATGCAACCCAGAAACGTTATAAGTAAGTGTGCCAAATTCTTTCTTATGGATGTATAAGCTTTTGTTTTTTATCAAATTCTTATACAATTCATAGACGTATCTATCGATACCTGCACCACTATTGTTAGTGAATTGCCCTCTAAATCCGATTAATAATACCTTCATAAGTTCACGTCTTAGCTGTTTGTTTTATGAGTTTAACCCATTTTTTCTTTATTTTGAAATCAGAAAATTGTAATAATGTGGCTTGTGCGCCATTTGATAGTTTTGATCTTAGTACAAAATCTTTACTCAACTTGTTTATAATTTCTGGGTATTTTGTTATGTCATCTTCTATAATACTATTTATACCGTTTTTAATAGGAAAACCTTCAAATGCCTTAGCCGTTGCTATTACTGGTTTGCCTGCTGAAAGATATAATAGCACTTTTGTTTTAATCCCACCGCCATGCAATATAGGCGCAATGCATATATCTGCTTTTGAAACCGATTTGCGAATGTCTTTAACAAAGCCCAGTGAAATTACGTTGTTGTGCTTATACCTCACACAGTCCTTGCCTAACAACAAAAAGTTAATGTTTTTTAATTTGGGAGCAATTATTTCTTTTATTAGACTTATAGCTTCTTCGTTAGGTTGGTATTTACAAACACCAATAAACAATACATTCTTAACAATTTTTCTAGTTTTTTGTTTTTTCCATTTATAATTTATTTGTGAGGGCGGTATAACTAGAAATTTTTTAGCGAAGTGCGGATATCTTTTTACAGTTAATTCTTTGCTTTCTTCAGTATAGAAAGTTATTTTATTAGATATCTTAAGTGTTTGTTCATATTTTTTTGTAAGAAATAGAGTATAAGCGTTACCAGCAGTATTTAGGCCTATTTTGTAAATTAACTTAATCAGTATATTTCTTTTTTCTTTAATTTTCTTTTTTATATTAGATAAAGCTTCTGAAATTTGCCTATAATCATCCAATGCAGATATTATAGGTATATCTTTATTTACATATTTTTTGTAATTGGATGGGATATCAATTAGCTCGTGTGGTGCTATAAATAAATCAGGATTAAATCTTTCTATCTCTTCTAACATCCGTTTATCATTATTTCTTAGATAATACATTAAGCTGTATCTTAAAAAGAATAAGGATATGTAATCGGCTATTTTAATCGCTTTGTTCTTGTTGCCTATAAACCCATTATTTTTTATAATTAATTCCTTATAATACCTTGACTTTATCTTCTTATTTTCATTGCCAAAAGAAAAAACTTTTACGTCTAAATTGTTTTTAACATCGCTATTAAGTAATATAGCTAGGTTTTTTTGGATTATAGCCGCTGAATCCTGGGCGTAAACGGGGAATGGATTTAATAGAGCAACTTTAATTTTCATTCGATATCACTAATTTATAAGCTTTTAATGTCTCTCTTGCACATTTTTCCCATGTGAAGCTTCTTGCATATTCGGTTGCTTTCTTTTTCAGTTTTTTGCTGTAACCGTTTTCCTTTATATTTTCTATTATCTGGGCCATGTGCTCCGGGCTT
>JAJZKH010000075.1 GCA_021850955.1 Microcaldota archaeon | reverse complement strand
TTACAGTATTCAGTCCTTACAAATATCATTGGAATACCTGAATACATTGCTTCACCCTGTATTGCTGGATATATTTCATTAATTCTCATATTATCTGATCCTTCCATAGTTATTAATTCTTTGTATGTTGCTTAAACTGCTCCCAATTAAGACCGTCCTTTTTCTTCATCACGTATATTTCAGGCAATGTTCTGAAAAACCTATAGTTGTCGAGATTTGCCCATTGCTCCTTGTTCTTTTTTGGTCCTTCATCTTTGTAGAAACATATTGCATACCAACATTCAATATCTGTATTTTTGTTTTGTAGTTCTAACAATTTTTGGTATTGTGTCTCCAATCTTTTGTCTCCTTTAATGTATTGGGCTGGTTGTTTTGTTTTTTTGATTTCCATTATTATTTGTTGCAAAACAAATATTGCATCACCACCAATACCTATACCTAATGGAAGTGCAACTATTTGTTTGTTCCACATCTTACTGTCGTTAACAGCCTTTATAAATATACCTTCAACAGATATAGATTGCTGTCTATTCCATCTTCCTCCACCACGTAAATTGTTCATAATATGTGATAGAATATGAGTATTTAAAATTTAAAAATGGTTTTAACTCTATATTTATTGTTAATCTTTAATTATTTTCTCCTGTATGAATTTTCCTTTAATAAGGATAATAAACAAGATTTTGCTGATAATTTTGCCCTTGATAGTGTTTTAGATGCACTATTTCTATAATTTGAACCACCTTTTTTGTCAACAAACCAATAATATTTTGGGTCATTAACACGTAAAAAGTGTACAATCACTAATTCCCAACCATCGTAATACGACCTATAAAAACAGCGTATTTTAGTCTTTTTAACTTCCCATTTTAGCGTGAATTTAGCCATTTTTACTTTTGCTGGTTTTTCTTTATATGGTTTCAATGCATCAAATTCAACAAACGGTTCTGAATAAGTGCCTTGTGTTAGATTACGCATACGATATAATGCATCGATAGGGTCATCACTAATTTCAACAATATCTCCCTTTTTACCGTTATGAATATTTTTTGTTAACACGAATTTCTTTTTTTCGTTCCCTATTGGCATCTTTATAGGTGTTTGTTTAGCCATGATATCAAACATATATTTCAACTATCTATTTAAAACCTTACAATTGATAATTAGATAATTTTAATATTTAAAAAATATGGTTAAAGAATATCATTAACGTCATTAGCCACTTCTTCGTATAATTTTCGTAATTTTGCCTTTGTCTTTTTGGGAAGTTCTTTCCATGCAAGTTCTTCTTTTGGGTATCCTTTGTAATTTCCACTTTCCCCTATATTTTTAAGTACATCTTTTCGTTCTCTTGTATCTGTGTCGTAATTCCAATTTTGTGCTGCTTCACTTTCAGTATGTTTAAACTTTGTTCTTTTATTTTTTGGAGTATGGGATCTTATAGATTTCATATTCCATTTTTTGTTTCTACAATATCCAGGTACTTCTATATGCCCTTTTCTATAGGAGTTAATCCAAACACCACCAAACTCTTTGCACATTTTCTTTTGGTCTGCAACACTCATTTCTTCGCGTGTTCGCCTTCTCTCTTTTGTTTCATTATAATTCATTGTGTCAACCTCAAATATATCTATATCCGTATTATCTATTTAAAACTTTACAAGATGTTCAGCAAATTGTAAACTACTTGCTTTGCTTTATCAAATTATTGTCGTTTGATTATTCGCAACTTTAACAGTTTACACAAATCATCTTTTACCTTTTTCTTGGCTTCGTTTACAGTGTTTGTGTATCCTTCTTTTATTATCCTAAAATACGCATCAGAACTCAAAATTTGCCAGTGTGCTTTTGTGGGTTTTGATTTATCTCTATTTTTGTGTATATAACCAACATACTTGTTTTTTGGAGATTTTGCTATATATTGTATCATGGTTTCTAATTTATATCCTTGCCCATGATAATGCAACACACGTTTTTTCCAATTCAATTTAAAATTATAGGAATTTTTATTCATATTAAATGTATATTTCAATTATCTATTTAAAACCTTACTTTATTGTTTAGATGCAGCTATGTGTTTCTTAGATTTCTTGTGATACCATTTACTATTAGCATTGTTTTGATAGGTTCCTCCACATACAGAACATACAATTGTATTAGAAGCATCTCCTTTTTCTCCTTTTTCAACTGAAACAGTATTTGACTGTGTTTGTGATGTCTCATTTCTTATGTTCATTTCTTCTACTTTTTCTCCTTTCTTATTTTCTCTTTTACGAGATTTGTGCTTAACTGCTTCTCCATTCACAGTAAGAATTGCCCTTATCTCTTCAACATTTACAGCATCCTTCATCCACTTCAATTCAAAATGTTTGTATCTTTCATCTGGAGCTTTATATTGCCTTTCAAAAGATACGATTTCGTTTTCCAACCCGTAATCATTATATTGATCACAACTTAAAAATTTCACAGTTTTAGGTTGTGAAGAACCATTCACTTCGATTTCTAACATGTCCCCATTCTTTGTGTTGCTATCAAACCAAGTTTTGTTATACATTAATACATGAACCTAAAGATGCATATAAAGGTTCCTATGCTATAATAGAATTATTCCCAATCAAAAATAACCCAATCATTTCTTGATACTTTTTCGCCTGATATAACATTTCCTTTGTATTTATGACCTTCTTTTTCAACTGCAACACATAATGTTATATCATTTTGGCTTCCTAACATGCTCGTTATTGCTATTGCTGTATCACCAGAATCCAACACATCATCAATCACGAGAATTCGTGTTTTATGTTCTTTTATGTATTGTAAACTATCAATCAGTTTTTGGTCTATGCTTATATTCAAATACTTGCTTTTTTGTGAATTTTCGTGTTTGCCAATATAATGGCTTGCTTTAATGTTCATAGAATAGTATATTCCCAATGCATCTGAGATATATTTGCCTCCATTGAGAATACACACATACATGTCAAATATTTTATTATCTATTTGATTCTGCAAATTTTCTATAATTTCAGAGAATTCTTGTTTTGAAACAATATACTTTCGGTTCATGCTATTGCAATCCCCGAAATGTATTTAAAGGTTAAGAACTGTTTCCTTCTTTTATATCTCTTTTCAATCTGTGACTCACAATTGTGTATCTGGTAAAAGGACCAGTCATCTTTTTCTTTTGCTTCAAATTGTAATAAGTCCTTGTTCCACTAGTCACCTTTATTTTTAGCAGTGGTCGTAGCATTACAGGTTTCTTAGCTGAAAGATTCTCTTCCAGTATCCCTATAAACTCTGTTAGCATTGCTTTACAATCTTTTGCAGAAAGATTTGTTCTCTCAGCTAGCGTCTTCACTATTTCACGGTTGGATATAGGTTTTGTTTTTGTATCCATAACCCATAATACTATATTCTTATAAAAACAGTCCCCTTAATACTGAAATAAAAAAAAAATAAAAATATGTTATTACACTTTATTCAGTTCTTTTGAACGTTTTGCTCTTTCTACTTCATTAGGAAAGTGAACGAAAGATGTTTGGTGTCCACTATCTCCAACAGGGTTATCACAAACAACATAAACCCACCACTTCTTGCCAGATGCATCAGATAATCCATCATCATGTGGATACCCCATGAATGTTGTTGCTATATGAGTGTCTTCTTCTGGATTCTTGTGTGGTCCAAAACAGTAATATTCTTTTCCTTTGTTTTCTTGTATGAAAGCAGCTACTTCTCCACCCATAGATTCGTTCATTTCTTTGTCAAAAGATTCTGTGTCTGAATCCTTTGCCTTTATTCCGTGCATTTTCCCTTCGCATCTGCATTTACACTGTTTTCTCTTACTCATCTCACATCTTTCATTGTGTTTTCTCATTTTTTGTGTTTCCATAATACTATATAACATGGATATACTTAAAATGTTGGTTCAGTTTTTAATAATAGTATAGCATAGCTACTTCTTAGCCCTTTTATATATTTATAATGACTAATTTTATCGTTCGTTATATGGGATGTTAAAATCCATTTTTGTTTGTTATTATTGTATCTCGATACATCTTTTGTTATCTTAATATCATATTTATCATAATTTCTTAGATCATTGTTTTTACTCACTATTTGTATAGCTTTACTACAATAAAGCATAGCATCTTTAACATTTAGATTTTCCAATATTTCTAAAAATTTCAATCTTAACTTTCTTTTCTGGTCAATATATTTTCCTATAATTTTTTCTTCAATTAATGCATACATTATTATTATCAGC
>JAJZKH010000074.1 GCA_021850955.1 Microcaldota archaeon | reverse complement strand
AAGAAGGTTTTATATCTACAGAAACAAGATGAATAGAAAGTCTATCTAAATAATGCATATTTAACGAGTCTAACCTTTCGGTCAATCCTTCAGATAGTTTTGATTGTTTTTGTTTTATTAACATATAGTATCATAATCATTTTCCTTTTTTAGATATATATGCCTTCTGAAACTAAATATGATTTTAGTAATATAGGTATAAACAGATCACTTATGAAAGGTATTACAAAGTTAGTATTAATATATTTTGATTATGCATATTGTATTTATATTAACATTTGAGAATTAATACTACATAAACAACAACCACATTAACAACAATTTTTGTAAGTAAAATAAGAATTAAATAAGACAAATGACGAATATTTTAGATGTGTTTAAATACCGTATAAAACAAAATTTTTTTGTGGTAATATGATTACACAACAACGATCTAAAATAAATAACAACAACAGGTCAACAGAAACTGAGGTATTTGATCTCAGATTTGATCTTTTGCATTTAAGAAGAAATCAAAATCAAAAAATAAGAGCAAGAAAAAGACATGGCCATACAAATCCATCAAATGGAAACGGATTATTAGAGCTATAATTATAAAAAATTATTTTTATTTATTATTTTTACTTTCCATCTCCTAAAAGTGCAAGCTTTGCAAGCATTGACTCTAGTTGTATCCTGTCATTTGCTCCTTCAACTATCCTGAAGTTACAATCACCTATCTGGGCTATAAGCCTTAATTTCTTTTTATCTTCTATCTCCATGCCTACCGCTTCTCTATAACACTGAACAAGAACATCTTCTCCGCTCATGCCATGTATCAATGTCAATGTATTTAACTCTATTCTTGCCTTATCAA
This sequence comes from Microcaldota archaeon, assembly GCA_021850955.1. Next base: position 3,452 of record JAJZKH010000074.1, on the reverse strand, counting down.
AATCTCCAGAAAGTGCATATCTTAACATTGCTATTACCTCTTTAGGCCTAGCTCTTGCAGCTATCTCATAAATAGATGATTCTGTAATCCTCTTCTCAGTTACAGCTGCACTTTGCATTATATTCGTAAGTCTTCTAAGATCTCCCTCGCTAACATATAGTAATGCGTCTATTGCTTTTTGATCTACATCTAGTTTTTCTGATTCGGCAACTCTTTTAATATAATTTTGCATGTTTTCTTCTTTCAATGGCTTGAATCTAAGTACTACGCACCTGCTTTGTATAGGGTCTATTATTTTGCTTGAGTAATTAGCACCAAGAATAAATCGTGTAGTAGCCGAGTACTTTTCCATTGTCCTTCTTAATGCATGTTGTGCTTCAGGAGTAAGTGCATCGGCTTCATCAAGGAAAACTATCTTAACAAGTCCGCTAGATAAAGGTATAGTTCTAGCAAACTCTTTTACCTTGCCCCTAACTACCTCTATTCCTCTAGAATCACTTGCGTTTAACTCAAGAAATGCTTCATTAATACTTTCGCCATATAACTCTTTTGCCATTGCTATTGCCGAGGTGGTCTTCCCAACACCTGCAGGACCTGCAAATATCATACTAGGAAAACTTTTTACTTTTACAAATGCCTTAAGCTTTTCTACTATGGCTTCTTGACCTATTATCTCAGATAACCTTGATGGTCTGTACTTTTCTGTCCATGATAAATCTATTCCTGCCATAAAGATCATTTAAATAACTAAGTATAATTAATTACTATAATTACTTATATTTAATCCTTAAAGTTCTTACCTTTTTCTTGTTCTTATTTTTTAAAATATAGCATTAAGATAATTTATAGCCCCAGCCAGATTCGAACTGGCGTTTGCAGGTCCAGAGCCTGCCGTCCTTTTATGTCCTAATTAAAAGGTGACCACTAGACGATGGGGCTATATGTTATTTATTTATAAGAAAGCATTATTAAGCTTTTTCTGAGTAATACTTCAACGTTAGTGAGTTATAATGAATATTCAAAGAAATATACTTCCCACTCAAGCAGAGTTAATAGACCTTGCAATAGCTGACGTTGCTTTATCTATAGCTTTTGCTATAGTTCTTTCTGGATTCAATAACGTGCTATTTTATCTACCGATAACCTTTTTTGCCGTTACTATATCCTTTGTATTGCATGAATATATGCATAAGATAGTAGCGCAGCAATATGGCGCCATAGCTGCATTTAAGCGTTCCGACATAGGAATAGTTATAGCACTGATTACTAGTTTTTTAGGATTTTTAATGGCTATGCCTGGAGCAACTATGATATATACAAACAACTTTACTAAAAAAGAGGATGGTGTAGTATCACTTGCCGGTCCGCTTACAAATTTAATAATCTTTTTCATAGTTTTTATTTTGTTATTGTTACTTCCTTTCAAAAATACATATCTTGATTTAGCTCTTTACTTTGCAGCATTTATAAATTTATGGCTTGCATACTTTAATATGTTGCCGATATATCCTCTTGATGGAAGTAAGGTATTAAACTGGAACAAGCCCATATACATATCTATGTTGGTAGGTGTTGTTGTCCTATTATTATTCATAAGTCCATTATTAGGCCTTTCAAGAATTGGAATGTTGTACAACATAGTGTTTCTTTTCATAATAGCCATATTTATGTCAACATTTTATAGAGGCATACTCTTTAGGAAAATATAATTATTCTTCTATTTTTCTGCTTACTTCGTGCAAAATTACCCTTTTTATCTTTTCATCATAATAAATTATTGTTGTAGATGACATAGGCAGCTCTCTAAATGATTTTAATATTATACTAGCATTTTTATCTTCAATAAATGGCCCAAGAACGCCATCTCTGATAACTCTTGAAAATTTTTTGTCACTGCAGATTAGTTTTTCTATTCTGTTATTAAAAAACAGCTGCCTTTCCAGACTTAAAGGATCTGATAATACATCTAATGAATTTACTTCAAGACGTAAAGGAGCTACGCCTCGTTTTATCATTTTTATTTGATTTTTTATCACAGTATCATTAGTGGGTGTTTTAAGATTTTCCATACTCTCACTAATCAAATATTATACCATTTTAAGATATATATAATTTTAGTATTATAAGTTCAAAATTTAATTAAAATAAGATATTTATTATATTGCATTGATTTGAAAAATTTGAAAATGTTAAGTTTATATACCTGAAAAACAATCAATATTACTTATTGGTGCTTAGTTGTACAAAAACAAGCGTATAGACATTAGCGGTTGGGTATCTTCAAAAAACGAAGAGTTTAAGTGTACTATAAGTGCATTATCTGATTATGTTAAAAAGGGTGTTGTCAGCCAAGCCGCTTTTTATATTGATACTGAAGGCATAAGTAAAGATTCAATTCAAGATTTGTTCGGAATAAAAGCTCTCCATGAACTAAATGTTGCTGAGGCCAAATACATTCAAATTTCTAATACTAAACAGTCTGATTTATTCAGTGGAACTTATCCTGGTTTATATCATAAAATAGAGTCTTCTAAAAATTTATTGTTATTTAGAAAGAACTATGTAATTGATAAAATATCTTACGATTTTGATATGAATCAAGGAATGATTTACAGTTTCTTAAGCAATGTTTATATTAAAAGTAAAATTGAACATAGCGAATATGAAGAATCAAATAGATTTTCTGAGCTGCTCTTATTAATCAATGAGGTAGGAAACGGAGGAATTTTGGAGTATAAGAAATTTTTATTAACGGTAGATAATAAAGTATTTGACTGTAAAAAAAGAGGGCTTTCAGGTCTTTTATCTGTATTAGAAGACGCTTCGTATGAATTAAAAGAAAAACTTGATACCTCGCTTGAAATATTTGATGTACCACAAACTAACTAATAGTTAAATCAAACAAAAATGATTTTATGCATGAAAAAAAGAAAATAACTCAAACAAAAAATCAACTTATGGTCTCTAAATGGAAAGATTCATTTATAACTCCAACTATAAATGATATAGATAGAAAAACTCTTGATTTAAATACAACCTTTTTTTTCAAAGAACTTAAGATATTAAAATCTCAAAAATCACACGAAGAGTACATTCATAGTTCATTATCGTTAACATATAATGCTTTTGCTTCAACCTCAGATGCTATAATTGATTCTATAAACTCTATATATGAATCAGTTTATAATCAATCAAACTTCAGATTAGGTAATGACAATAAAAAATTAAATCAAATTCAAACTGTAATTCAAACACAGCATGGATATTATATCAAGCTGCTTTCTGATTTAGATAAACATGTAAAAAGTTCAATTACACCTGAAGAATTTTCAAAGTTAAAAGAATCTTTTATTAATGACACATTACGTTTGCCAGATATTTTAGAATTTGAATCTATGAGTATACTTTTTAGAGAAGAAGTGTTGTGATGATTTTATGAAAAATATTGCTTT
>JAJZKH010000004.1 GCA_021850955.1 Microcaldota archaeon | reverse complement strand
CAGCAAATTCTGGATCATCAATAACTACTGGTTCTAGTGAGACATTAACAGCTACAGTTTCTGGCGGAACACAACCATACTCATATCAATGGTACTCAATAAACGGCGGTTCAAACACAATTATATCCGGAGCAACTTCAAGTACATACATACCTAGTACATCAACAACAGGAACATTTACTTATGGTGTTAATGTAATTGACTCAGTAAATGCAGTAGCGTATAGCAATCCAATAGCATTTACAGTTACGTCACCTACAACAACTACAATAACAGGCGGTCCAATAAATACAGGCGGATTACCACCAACAACACCCACAACACCACCAACTACAGTTCAACTAGTTCCACCTCAGAAAACAACATTACCTACTACAACAACTAATCAAAATACAAACACCAAATCAAATGTAACTACAAATACAACATCATCAAATACAATAAATAACTCAGGAGCAAACAAAACAATATCAACAAATGCAACAAAGAATACAACAACTACAGTTAAGCAAGCAGTTACAAGTACATCAACAGGATTCCCATGGTGGATTATCATATTGATAATAATCATAATAATCTTGTTGATTTTGTATTGGTACATGAAAAGAAAAAAGCACCAACAACATCATAACCCTTCAAAAAAATAATTAAAATTTAATTGTTTATTTTAATATTTTCCCTACTTTACTGGGATTTACTTTTTCTGTTTTTTCAAATATTTAGAAAAATATAAATATTACTTTATATATGTATAATTATGTCTAAATCAAAAAAACAATCAAAAAAAGAAGTCCATGCACAATCAGCAATGGAGTACCTGATGACATATGGTTGGTCAATTCTTATAGTTGCTATTGCTCTTGTTGCACTATTTGAGCTAGGCTACTTCAATGAAAATAACTTTTCACCAAGTGCTTGTTTATCACAAGTAGGATTTCTATGCACTAATCCAATTTTAAATTCTACTGGTAATCTTACTCTTACTGTTGGAAATAACGGTGGTCAAGATCTTGTAATAACTGGTTTGGGTTGTTCAAACTCTTCAACAGCACCAACTGCATTCTCTCCTGTTTTACTTACATTAGGACAAGCTCAATCAAAACAAATTACTTTTGAGTGCCAATTAAATTCACAAAGTATTGGTTCTTCATTCAAAGGATCACTTTGGCTTCAATTAAATAATGGTCAAGAAGAAATGTTAGGCACAGTATCTGCTACTGCATCGACAGGTACGCCTGTCGGCCAACAAGGTAGCAATGGCAACGGTATTTTTTATTTAGTCAATACTGCAGGAGGGAACTCCGATTTCGGAAATATAATAAAAATAAATATAAATAATGGGACTATACTAAGTGCTATTGATTCCCAGAAATCACCATTTAATGATGATCCGGTAGGTATAGCTTTATCTGGTTCATACGCATATGTTTCAAATAAATATGGTCAAAATATTCCAATAATAAATATAAATACAAATCAAGTAATTAATAATATTACATCGTCTTCTTTAGGTTATTTATATGGCATTTCAATGTCTGGCAATTATATTTATGTTTTAAATAGGTATGGAAACACAGGAGCTGGAAACATTTTAATAATAGACAAAGCAACTAATCAAATAGTAAATAGTATTTCTTCATCATCTTTTTATTATCCTTTTAGTATTGCTACATCGAATCAATACTCTTATGTGGTAAATAGATTAGCTAACAATGTACTTATTTTAAATAACGAAACAAATACTATAATAGGCAGTATCACTTCACCTTCTTTTGATTCGCCTACGGGAATCGCTGTATCTGGAAATTACGCATATCTACTAAATTCAAATGGTGGTTCAGGATCTACTGGAAATCTACTAATAATCAATGCTGCAACAAATACAGTTGTAAACAGCATTTCTTCTCCTGATTTTTACTACCCAGATGGCATTTCAATATCTGGTCAATATGCCTATGTATCTAATTTTCAATCAGGACCTTCAGCAACAACCAGTAACATTATAATAATAAATATACCTACAAACACAGTTGTTGGCAGTATATCTTCGAATTCTTTAACAGTTGGTTCAACTGGAATTGCTATATCCGGTAACACAGGATATATTGCAAATATAAACGGAGGTTCCTATAATACTGGAAATATTTTAATATTTAATACTCAAAGTAACAGTATTGTTGGAAATATAGGGCCGTTAGACCAATTAAACAGCCCTACTAGTATAACTATCCAAGGATCAACTGCGTACTTGTCGGGATCTTTTGAAGATAATAAAAATATCTATGTCGTAAACCTTCTTAATAACAATATTAAAACAATTGAATCTTCATTTTTAGATGATACGATGTCAATCGGATCAGATAATGGGAATCTTTATGTAACAAATTATAGAGGTGGAACCTATGGGGATGGTAATGTCATAATATTAAATTCTAGTACTTATACTCCAGTAAATTCTATCGATTCTCAGTTATTTTTTAATCCGACAGGAGTAGCAATATCTGGTCAGTACATGTATGTGTTAAATCAATACGGTAACGGAGGCACAAATGGCAACTTATTAATAATAAATACAAAAACAAATCAAATAATAAAAAGTATCGATTCACAATTATTTCAAAATCCAATAAGTATCACTATTAATTCTAATTATGCATATATAGTTAATCAGTATGGCGGTATTTCTAACTCTGGAAACATTATAATAATGAATATTTCTTCAGATCAATTTATCAATAAAAGCATATCTAGTTCGTTCTTTTCTCCAGAGCAAATTGTAATATCTGGAACCTATGGGTACATAACAACTACATCAAATCCAGGTAATATTGTTATTATTAATACAATTACTAATCAAATAGTAAACTCATTAACTGAAAATTATTTTGATTTTCCTTTTGGAATAACCTCATCTTAATTGTTTAGTACTTTTCCAATAGTTTATTATTTTTATATTCTAAATAAATACTATGTGGTTTTTCAAAAAGAATACTCTTGAGCCATCGGAAGAAGAGTTTACATTAAATAATTTAACGCCTCTTTTAAAAAAATTGTTAGATGAATCTCTGTCTGACTTTTATTCTACTTCTGATGATTATGTTTCTTTATTTAACGATTCAAAAAAAGGATTTATTGAAGAATGTAAGGTTCTTGAAAAACATACGGGCGAGCCTAACGTTGAAGACATGTGGGCCCCTAACATCAATTCAATTAAAACACAAAAAAATTCATATACAAAAACACTAATGCGTGTACTTGAAAAAGAATATGAAGGTTCATTTGATACAAAATATGGGAAGTATAAAGCAGAGCTTTCAATAATGGGAGATACAATAGGAGAAATGCTTCGTATAAACAGTATGTTTAAGGTAGTTGTACTTTCTTATTCTAATGAATTAACTCAATTCAAAAAAATATTTGCAAATATGGAAAGAGCAAGAGATAAACTTCAATTATCTATAAATGATATACAACCAAAATACAAAAAGTATGAAGAGATAAGAAATAAAATTTAAAATCTTTACGGTATGATTGAAGAAAGCAACTTAATGGACAGTAATGTGTCTTCTATAAACTCTGAGTTAAGTACCTTATCTGCAAAAAATGATTCCTCTTTACATGAAAAATTAAAAACTCTTCTTACTGAAAAAAACCAAGAGTTATCATCAGCAAAGGAAAAAATACACAACATGAAGGTAAAAATCTCTAGTTCTCTTATGCAATTAGAAAGAGCTGCAAGAAAGATGGACTACTCGTATAAGGGTAAAAGAAGCCTTGTATCATTTATTGAAAATCCTGAAGAAAACTTTAATGATGAATCAGACTATAATGACTTTGAAAAGTTACTTGACGATATGGTATCTTTACTTAATATGGATAAAATTCAAGTAAAAGGAAAAGAAGCAATAATTTCATCAGTACAAACGTTAAAAACAACTGAGTTTCAAATGCAAATAAAACAGCTTTCAGAGCTAATTGAAAAAAGAAAATTCTTATTAGAAGAAATAAATAATTTAGAAAATGAATCGCTATCAAAAGAATCAAAATCTAAGATTATTCAAGAAAAAGAAAAGGAAAAAGAACAAATGCTCTTAAGAAAAGAACAGCTAAAAGAACTTATCTCTTCAACAAAATTAGAATTAATCACATTATTCTTAAAATACTATAACCGGAAAATAAAAATCATTGACGAATAGTAAACTTTATAAGTATTAATAACTCATAAAAAGTTATGAATAAACTACGGGATATGGAGTACTTTGAGAAGTGGCTTATTCTCGGTGTATTAATAGGTATTGCTGCTGGTATAGGTGCAACAATATTCTACTTTGCAATAAAATTGGCAGAGTCATTTTTCCTAGGACATATCCTTGGTATGAGTATTCCATTACCAGCAGGAGAAACAACAACTCCTACAAATTATACATTTTCAGTAGCTAACTATCTATTAATACCATTAGTACTAATCATAGGTGGAGCAATTTCTGGTTTCTTAGTTTATAAATTTGCACCAGAAGCAGAGGGTCACGGAACCGATGCTGCAGTAAATGCCTTTCATAATAAAGATGGAAAGATTAAACCACGAGTTCCTATAATAAAAACAATAGCTTCAGCAATAACAATAGGTTCTGGAGGGAGTGCAGGAAGAGAAGGTCCTACTGCGCAGATAGCTGCAGGTATAGGTTCATATCTTGTTGACTTTTTTAGATTAAGTGATGCTGATAGAAGAACAGCTGTTGTAGTTGGAATAGGTTCTGGAATAGGGACTATATTCAAAGCTCCAATAGGTGGTGCTATATTTTCAATAGAGGTTCCTTACAAAAGGGACTTCGAAACACGAGCAATCTTTCCAGCAATAGTCGCTAGTGCAATAGGTTACTCAATCTTCGGTTCATTAGTTGGTTTTACGCCAATCTTCGGCTTCATAACAAACACCTTCAATCCATTAAGATTACCTTTCTACGCAATACTAGGTTTAATAGCAGGTTTACTAGCTGTATTTTACATATGGTTCTTCTACAAGGTTCACGACGGCTTCAAAAAGCTAAAGATAAGCAACTACTACAAGCCAATGATAGGCGCTGCGGTAGCAGGAGTGATAGCAATATTCTTCCCAGAGGTCATGGCAGTTGGTTATGGCTGGATACAACTTCTAATAAACAACAACGCACTAGCAATTCCTACATTTGGACTTCCATTAATACTTATACTAGTCATGCTCCCAATAGCTAAGATAATAGCTACCTCATTCACAATAGGCTCGGGAGGAAGCGGAGGAGTATACGCTCCGGGTATCTTCGTAGGAGCTTCACTAGGTTTCGTATACGCTATGATTCTCCACTTCGCACTTCCAACATTATTCCCCTCGGTAGCGCCACTGGTTATAGTCGGTATGCTGGCCTTCTTCGGCGCCGCAGGAAAGGTACCTATATCAGTACTTCTTATGGTCATAGAAATGACCGGTAGCTTACAACTACTTCCAGCTGCGATGCTAGCAGTTTCATTCTCATATCTAGCTTCTGGAAACAAGACTATTTACAGATCACAGGTTCTATCTAGGGAGTTCTCTCCAGTTCACTTAAATGAGTATAAAAAGCCAATTATGCTATCAATGGAGGTTGGAACAATTTCGTTAAGAGATATCTCAATTAACAGAAAAACATCTCAAAAGAAGGTATTAGCATTAATGCGTTCATTAAATGTTAGTGCATTGCCAATAGTTGAAAAGGGCATCTATTTGGGTAGTATAACTGCTTCAGAGCTAGCTAAGAATGGAATGCCTAACTCTAACTTATGGGTAGACAGGAGCAGAAAATCATTAGACCCTTCAGATAGTATTGCAAAAGCATTAAACTTCATGGCAAAAACAAACTCATTAACACTACCTGTTGAAAAAGATGGCAGATACTTAGGAAATATCTTTTTAGATGATATAATGAAGGCCTATGACTCGCGTGCAAAGGCCTTTACTAAAGACATTTAGTAATTAATGTTTAATTTAAAGTGTGATATAATGGACTTTACAGAATACCAGAAAAATACAAAAGAAACAGCAATCTATCCAAATAATATGGAAGGAGGTTTCTACTATCCTGCGTTAGGATTAGCAGGGGAGGTTGGTGAACTTCTAAATAAAATTAAGAAGATAGCTAGAGATAAAAAAACACCTGATATAGAAGATTTGAAAGGAGAGATTGGCGATGTACTTTGGTACTTATCACAATTATCAAATGAGTTTGGAATAGATTTAGGCCAAGCTGCAGATGAAAATATTAAAAAATTAAAAAGCAGAAAGGAACGTGGAGTAATAAGCGGAAGTGGCGATAATAGATGACAAAAGAAAGTGCCTATTATCATAAAATAGATGAAAGGATAGAGTCATTAACTGACCTTATCTTTGGTCTTGCTTTATCTATAGGCGCTGTTCTTCTCGCTTCTAATGCTATTACTAACTCTTCACAATTATTTAGTAATTTACTCAGTTATGGTTTCGGTTTCTTTATTTTAGTATTTGTGTGGTTTAGATACACTGCAATAATATCCAGAATTAGGTTTAGTACACGATCGATAGTTTTCCTAAACCTACTACTTTTATTTTTCGTAACTTTAGAACCTTATTTATTTAACATAATGAAATCCTCCATTTCTTATGCACTATTGGATACTATTTCATCATTATTTGCATTTGATATGGGCGCAATAATGCTCACACTTGCTGTACTTACATTTATTGTTATTAAGCAAAAAGCAATCTCCAGATTAAATCATTATATACAATTAGTTCTCGCTAACGTTGTAGTGGCTATAATATTTTTTGTATCAATGCTTCCATTCTTTTGGAATATTATCTTATTTGGATTAGAAGCAAGATTTTTTGTATGGATATTTAGCTTTCCATTAACTTACTTAATATTTAGAATATCTAATTCACGTTGATAAAATGACACCTTCTCACCTTAGGATTAAAAATGTAGAAAAAGAAGAACTTCTTAAAAATCTGAAGTTAGCTAAGGCCAGATTTATAGGGAGCACATTAGAGAAACAAATAAGATTTAAGATAGATCAATCTGAAAAATTCCAAAACAAGAACTCTGGAGCATTCAAAGGAAGTTCCTGGTTAACTGTAAACTTTAAGAATGGAGTTTCTACTATAGAAATAGAAGAAAGTGACTTCGAAGGGAAACAAAAGGATCATAGTTTATTGAATGTTGATGATTTTCTACAAGCAACAAAAATGATTCTTGCAACCATGCCTAAAAATGATTATGACTATTTAGAAATTAATAAATCAATATACTGGTTTGATGGTGCAACAATAGTAATTGAGGATATTCCTGCTTTAAAATCTACTGTAATCCTTTCTGGAAGTACAAAAAAGAATCTTCTTGAAGTTAAAAAGAAGCTTAAGATAAAAGGTACAGCTGAACCAAACTTTAATTTGACTACAGCTGAACGTTATTATACTATACGAGGAGTCGAGTACGATATTGTAAAAACAGTATTAAAACAAAACTTCCAAAAAACACTTAAAAAACACGTTCCTAAAAAATAACCTTTTTATATTTTAATTATTTTTACTATTAAATATTTTATTTAAGAAAAGTATTAAATATATGTTGTCCTATATATAATATGATATTTATGAACAAAAAAATAAAAATTTTAGGAATAGTTGGGAGCTTAAGAAAAGACTCATTTAATAAGGCATTAATGAATTATGCACTCTCAGTAAAACTTGATAATGCAGAGATAGAAGTTGCAGATATTTCTCAAATACCTATCTTCAATCAAGATTTAGAGTCACAGGTTCCAGAATCTGTTAAAACATTCAAAGCAAAAATAAAAGAAGCAGATGCTATTTTGATATCTACCCCAGAGTATAATTACTCAATACCTGGAGGTCTTAAGAATGCAATTGATTGGGCATCAAGACCTTATGGCGATAACTCATTCGATGGCAAGATAGTTGGTATGATGTCTGGCTCAGGCGGTAATATTGGTGGTGCAAGAGCACAATATCACCTAAGACAAGTATTTGTTTTCTTAAACATGCATCCTATAAATAAGCCTGAAGTAATCATACCTATGATACATGAAAAAATAGATGAGAATGGAGTTCTAACTGATGAACGTACAAAAAAGAAAATAGAAGAGCTTTTGCAAGCCTTAATTAATCATGCAAAAAAATTAAATGATTAAAGAATAGTTTATTTTTTTAATTTTTGTTCTATTCTTATTAATTCATTGTGTTTTGCAGTTCTTTCTCCACCCACTGTGCCTGTTTTTATATATCCAATTCCCAAACCTACTGCTAAATGTGCAATGCTAGTATCTTCTGTTTCTCCACTTCTGTGTGATATTACACTTTCATAATTATTTTGTTTAGCTAACATTACTGTATCTATCATATCTGATAAAGTACCAATTTGATTTGGTTTTATTAATATAGCATTTCCAGATTTAAGAGAAATTCCCTTTTGTAACCTTTCCTTATTTGTTACAAAAAGATCGTCTCCCATTATCAATGTTTTACTTCCTATCTTTTCAGTAAGTTTTGCAAATGCACCAAAATCTTCTTCATCAAGAGGATCTTCAAGTATTTTTATGTTAAACTGATTTGCTAACTGAGCTACAAAATCAACCTGTTCATCTGTGCTAAGTAATTTATCTTTATATTGGTACTTTCCGTTGTCATGGAACTCAGATGCTGCTAAATCTACTGCTATTCCTATCTCTACTCCTGTACTTTCAGAAACACTTTTTATTGCATTTGAAAGCATTTGTAGTGCTTCCATATCTTTTAATGGAGCAACCCATGCTTTTTCATCTCCTAATCCTAATGATAACTCTGGAAACTTAGCCTTTAAAAGTTCTCCAACTTTCTTATGCACCTTAACGTTTGCAAATGCTGAGCTTTCATAATTTTTTCCAGATGAAACTGCTAAAAACTCTTGCATAACAGTTCCATTTATTGCGTGCTTACCTCCTCCTATAATATTTCCTAAAGGCTTAGGCAACTTAAAGTTTTGATTATTTTTTCCTATATATTCAAAAAGCCAAAGATTTTGTGACTTTGCAGAAGCTTTTGCATAAGACAAAGAAGCAGCAATTGCAATATTTCCACCTATATTGCTAAAATTATTTGACATATCTATTTCATGAAGTACTTTATCAAAATTTTGTTGATTTGCTAACTCCATTCCAATAAGTTTCTTCGAAACTTCATTGTTGAACTTTGTTATACCTTCTTCTATATTATTATTCGGATAATCTTGTACCTCAAACTTTCCCTTACTTGCACCGCTTGGTGCCGCTGCAATTCCTAATAATAAATCTCCGTCATAAGTTTCTACTTCTACCGTTGGATTTCCTCTAGAATCTATTATTTTTCTTGCTACTATCTTAGATATTTTCGACATAAAATTAACCTATTAAGTTTATAATTAATTTATATACAAATAAATTAAATACTTTTGATTTTTATGTTTATTTAGGATTAGCCAATAAGCGTGTCTAAACTTTTCTCAAGTTCACTATTAAAAATCTCTAGGAAATCATCCTTTGGAATTTTATTAATCTTTCCATCTCTATTTAAATTTTTGAAAATCGTGTCTAAAACACTAAAATATCTATAAACTTTTTGTCCAAACCTTCTAGATTCATGCTCTAATATTTTAATTTGTCTTAAAAGTTGTCTTCTGTCTTCTTGAAATTTATCTCTTTCAAGCTTTATATGAACCTTACTTCCATCATTTAAAAATACATCTGGTACCTTCACATTAACACTTATTGTAGGACTTTCATTAGGTATGGGTATATAAATATCTGTAAAGTTTGGCAACTCTCCTCTACAAGCATCTAACAATTCTTCTCTTTTTAAATCACCTCCAAATATCATGAAATAACCCCTTTCAGATATGCAATCACTCCATTTTTTAAGTCTAAGGCCTACTTTTTCTTTCTTTTTAACAGGATCTCTTGTATTTATTTTTTCTAATTCTAATGCGTGATACTCTACCAATATTAATCTATTATCTGTTATTAAATTAGTAATAAAATCTGGGGATATTCCTCTGAAATTTTTATCTTGATCAGATTTAAATAATCTAAAATTCTCCCAGCTAAAAGAAACTCCATTATTTACTAGAGCTACTGCAGTTGTGATTTCAGTATTTGAAATTGTTTTTAACATGTCCTTTTTTAATCTATTAATTTTAATTAAATCATCAAAGTCTTCTACATAAGTATCTTCTACATGTTTTATAACAATATCCAAGATCCTTTTTTTTCCATTTGACCTTAAAACTGTTCTAAAATTTTCTGCAGTATAATTAAGATAACATTGTAAAAGTTGTGCATCATCTTTTTTCTCTAGTAATCTATTACTAGTTTTTTTTACAAACGTTGGTTTATTTACCTCCATTTTATTCAATTATACTTTGATTTTTTTGATATTTATACTATACTATTCTTGAAAAATTGTAAATTACTACTAAATGTCAAAAAACCTCGAGTTAATATACTTATTTACTAAATAAAAAATTATGGAGTTGACCATTTCGGATAATGTTTCAGTTCAGTTACAATCAATAATGACTGGAAGAGGTTGTATAATAGGTCAAAGTGGCTCTGGAAAATCATTTTTAATGGGTATTCTAGCCGAGGGTATAGGGAATAAAAGATTACCTTTTTGTATAATTGATACTGAGGGAGAGTATGCTTCATTAAAATCATCAATTCCTTATGTTTTAGTTGTTGGCGGAGATAACTCTGATGTTTCTTTAGACGTTGATTTACAAGAATTATTTAGAAAATCAATACTCAACTCAATACCTATGGTGTTAGATGTTTCTGATGTAGTAAAAAAACAAGAGTATGTTTACAAAGCATTAAGTACTCTTTATAAAATAGAAGAAGAGCTAAGGAAACCTTTTCTTGTTTTAATAGAAGAAGCTGATAAGTTTGCTCCACAGATAGTACATCAAAATATTAACATAATAGAAGAGCTTAGCGTGCGTGGTAGAAAGCGAGGTATAGGTTTACTAATAGCTACACAGCGACCTAGCAATATAAGTAAGAATGTTTTATCGCAGTGTTCATATGGTTTCATAGGTAAGCTAACTATTGAAAATGACCTTAATGCGATAAGCCAGCTTTTTAGTAATAGGTCTTATCTAGACGAAATAGTTAATTTAACTACTGGAGAGTTTATGCCTTTTGGCATAGAGTTTAAGGAAAAGTTTAAGGTAAAACCAAGAACATCTTTTCACATGGGTTCTACACCTCAAATAAGTGAGGATCAACTTAATACAACCATAGAGCTTGATTCAGTAATTAATGAGCTAAAAAATAAAAAGTCATCAATTAAAACAACTCCGTTACAACAAGATAAAGATAAAGAAAAAGAAACAAAAGGTAGAAGTGAAAGCTCTAAATCAAAAAGTATAGACTCAAAAATATTTTCTCCAAAAATATCTGAAGACACTGCAAGAGTATTTGCTGAAAAATCCTCTCATAAAATTTTTGGTTTATTCGGTAAAAAAACAGAAATTATCAGTGAAATATCATTAAAATATCTTCCAATAACTATGTGTGACATACGAATACCTACAAAGAAAAAAAGAGAGTTTGAGGTTTATCAAATACCTCTTACAAACAATGGAAATATAATAAAAATATCCAATAAAGTTACAGTTATTAAGACAAATGTCAAGTACAAAAAATTAACGCCCCATGAAGAAAAACTTCTTTATCTAATAAAGTTATCTAAATCTGTTAAAAAGGGCGATTTATTTAAAAATCAAGAGTTTAAACCAAGTACAATTACTCCTTCAATAAGATCACTGAACTCTAAAAATTTAATTAGTATTAAAAATGATAAATTATACTCAAAAACGTATTATGATTTTAATCTTAAAACAAAACTCTCCATCGAAGATACAAACATCGAAAATAAATTAACTGAAGCATTTTTAAATCAAAAAGATATCGAATTATATCTAAAAACATTATTTCCTTGTTTTATTTTAGATAAAGTTTCAGAAATTTACTTACCATTTTACGAAATAACGTTAAAGCACAAAAATAAAATAAGAGTTTTTAAGATAGACTCAATTTTTGGTAAAGAAATAGCTCAAAAATCATTATGAATCTTGTTCTTGCTGTTCCTTTCCTCTTTCTTTTTTTCTTTCACCGCATGTACATCCACATATGCAATTCTCTTTGCATACGCAACCTCCAAAACATCCGCACATACATGCGCCTCCGCACTCACAACCTCCTCCTGCTCCTTGGTTTGCCATATAATCAATTATTATTTTATATTTGGTATTTAATATCTATATAATTTTTGCTATTTTAAGAAAATTTCTCAAAATAACTTCACAGAGTTTTTTATAATTTATCTCTATTTCTCCATACTCGATAAACAATTTGTCTTTACTTAATTTCTTTAAATCATTATCTTCACTTGCACATCTTTCAATAAGTTCTTTATCAAATTCAACATGAAATTGGAAGCCATACGCATTCTCTCCAAATTTTACTGCTTGATTTTTAACAATATTTCCAACTCCTAAAATTTTTATGTTGTTTTTGGGCTCTACAGTTTCACCATGCAACTGAAAAACATTAAATGATTTATCAACATCTACAAAAATAGGATCATCTAAACAATCATCTTTAATTTCAACTGAATAATTTACATTTTCATTAACTTTGAATCCTATCTCTTTTTCATGTGCCTTTACGACTTTTCCTTCAGTTGCTTTTACAAGTAATTGCATACCTAAACAAATTCCTAAATAAGGCACTTTGTCCTCAATAATATTTTTTATAAAGTATAACTCTTCAATTGTCTTTTTGGTTTCATCATTTGCACTATCTGGTCCACCTAAAACAATAACGGCTTTATAATCTCTATGATTTGGTGGCTCTTCTCCATTTCCAAACTCTATTATTTTATAAGAAACGCCAAATTTTTTGAGTAAATCTTTAAAATATCCTGGACCTTCTCTTTCTATATTTTTAATAATTAAAACATCCTCCATTAATCTCATTACTAAATCTATATACTAAGGAAAGCCTTTTATATGGTTATTCATAATATTATTTCATGAAAGAAAATGAGTTGTTAGAAGATAATAAAAAGCTAGTTAATACATTCGGCGCTAGTAAAATTTCTGATTTAAAAGACCTACCTGATTTTTACACTTTTAATAATAATCTCATATACTCTCATAGGGATTTCAATAATTTTTACTCAGATCTTAAAAAAGGAGTTAAAAGTGCAGTAGTATCTGGTTTTAATGCAAGTTCTACTATGCATATAGGTCATATGGTTGTTTTTGATACTAACTTATTTTTTCAACAAAAATTCAATGCAAAACTTTTTCTTCCAATATCTGATGATGAAAGTTATGTGTCTTTAAAGGTTAAAACACAAGAAGAAGCACTTAAAAATTCAATAAAGCTTGCAAGGTTAATGCTTGCATATGGATTTGATCCTAAAAATACAAACATAATCATTGATCAGTTTTATACTAATATATATAATCTTTCAATAAAACTTTCTAGAGGTATAACTTTATCTGAAATACGCGCAGTTTATGGACATACTCCTGATCAAAATGCTGGTATGCATTTTTACCCCGCTGTTCAGTCTGCTCATGTACTATTGCCACAAGAATTTGGAATTAAAAATGTAATAGTTCCAATAGGTCCAGATGAAGATTCTCATCTTAGAGTTTGTAGAGATCTTGCAGATAAATTTAATTACAAAAAACCTTCAGTTTTACATACATTATTCCTTCCGGGATTGGATGGTAAAAAAATGTCTAAATCTAAAAATAATGGGATATTTATTTTAGACGAAGAAAAAGATATAAAGAAAAAAGTAATGAATGCTTTCAGCGGCGGTCAATCTTCAATAGAAGAACATAGAAAATTAGGTGGAAATCCAGATATCGACATATCTTATATTTACTTAAAAAATTATTTCTTAGACAAAAAAGAAGCCCAAGACATTTATGATGATTATAAGAAAGGCAGATTACTTAGCGGCGAACTTAAAAAACTATTTTTTGAAAAATTAATTAATAGAATAAATCAGATTAAAGAAAAATATGAAAAAGTATCTTTAAAGGATATAGATAAAGCATTATTAAAGAATGAAGATGTTGATTTAGAAAAAATTGTTCAAAAACTAGATATTTTTTAAAGTAGGTATTATGCAATCTAAGCAAAAATTTATTCTCTCTTGTCTATTGTTTATACTGTTTGGTATAATAATAACACAATTATACTACTTACACGGTGTAGGTTGGGATTTTACTGCACATTTCTTAAGCTCTAAAGCAATGATTTCAAAAAACTTTACAACTTTCTTAACAAATATAATTTCTCATAATCAAACCTCGATAAAATTTGGAATATTAGAAAGCAAAACACTATATTTTGAAATTTACAGAGCTCCTCTAAGTATTATTTTATTTTCAATAATTGATTTAATTAGCACTAATTATGCAATAATTATTTACTTAATTTTTATGGTTATTCTTCTCTTCATTTCCATTTTTTATATATCTAAATCAATGAAGATTGAGTTTATACTTATCGCGTCACTACTAATTCTTCCATATCTTTTTAGTTTTCCATTTTTTACAAACAGTGAAGAAATACTCTCATTAGTATTCATGCTTTTTGCCTTAGGTCTTCAAATAAAAGGTAAATGGTATTCTGGAATATTCCTAGGTTTTGCTGGACTGTCTAAATATACTGCTTTAATATTCTTGCCAATGCTTCTTTTTCAAACAAATAAAAAAAGAATTCTGTACAGCTATTTGGGTTTTGGCTTAGTAACTCTTCCTTGGCTACTATTTAATTATGTGTTTTTTGGTAACTTCCTTTACAGTTATCTTTCTTCTATAGCCGTTTCTCTTGAAAGTAGTCCATTAAGCACACCATCAATTATTTCATTATTATTTATTCTCGTAAACTTTATTCCAGGAGCAATAATTTTAGCAATAACAAAAAGAAAGGAGTTACTGAAGTATAATGTTAAGAATAAATTAAAACTACCTATTCAATCAATAAAACATTTTTATTTTTCAAACAGAAGTTATTTTATTATTATAATATTTTCACTTTTATCCTTATTATTGTTCATTATTCTAGGTCTTCATGAAAGTATATTTGACCAAGCACGGTATGCATACTTTTTATACACTTCAATAGCATTACTGATTGCAATAAACATAACTACACTAAAAACAAAAAAGAAAACAAGTAAAAATTATAAGTTTTCAGTTTATGTTTTGTACTTATTTTCATTAATTTGTATGTTATCTACAATTGTACTTATTTCAACAAATATTCCAAATGCAATTGGTTTATCTAACTCGAGTTTTTTCAACATGTTCCATCAAAATCAGAATATTCTACAAACATATAATCTTCAAAACTGCAGTGTAATATCCAATGATTGGGTATTCTTAAGATATTATAATATCTCGGCATTTTCTCCATATGGGTATATTAAAAATTCTTCAAAGTATCCAAAATTAATCTTTAATTCATTTGGAACTTCCCCAACTGCAATATCAACAAATACTGATAATATAATATTCAAAAACCAAAACTTTACATTATTTGTAAATAAAAATTACTCTTATTGTTAAAAAAGAGATTCGCCTGTCATTTCTGTTGGTTTGTTTATTTCAAGTAATTTCAATACAGTTGGCGCTACATCTTGCAAGCCCTTTCCTTCATTTAGTTTAACCGTACGTAATTTTTCATCATTACTTACAAGTATAAATGGTATTTTATTTTTAGTGTGACTTGTTTTAAGTTCAGCTGTTTTTTCTTCAATACAACCATGGTCTCCTAATATTAAAACTACACCATTTTGCTTTAATGTTTCTTCAGTTACTTTTTTAACATTGTCATCTACTGCTTTTACTGCTTTAAGAATTGCTTCCCATACTCCAGTATGGCCTACCATATCTGCATTAACAAGATTTGTTATTATTACATCATACTTTTCTTTTTTAATTTCTTCAACTATTTTATCTCCTAATTCATAAACAGACATCTCTGGTTTAAGATCATATGTAGCTACTTTTGGACTAGGGACTAAAATTCTTTCTTCTCCGTCGTATGCTTTTTCCATCTGTCCATTAAAAAAGAAGGTAACATGTGCATACTTTTCAGTTTCACTTATTCTTAATTGTTTAACTCCATTCTTTGAAAGTACTTCTCCTAAAAGATTAACAACGGGTTCTGTGGGATATGCAATATGTCCTTTACTATTCATTGGGGAATAGAACTCAGTCATAGCAACAAAGAAAATATCTAATGATTTTCTTTCCCAACCTTCAAAGTTGTCTTCTATTAATGCCCTTGTTAATTGTCTTGTTCTGTCTGTTCTAAAGTTAAAGAAAACGACACTATCATTGTTTTTAATTCCATTATACCAAGAAGCTTTTCTTGGTTTCAAAAATTCATCTGTTTCTCCTTTTGTATAACTTTCTTGTATGCTTTTATCAATATCATCAAATGTTATCTCTGTCTTTCCGTCTTGAATACAATCACATGCAACTTTTGTTCTTTCCCATTTTTTATCTCTGTCCATTGCATAATATCTTCCAGAGATACTTGCTATTTTTCCAACTCCCATTTTTTTAATTATTTCTTCAAGTTCTTTCACATTTTTAAATGTTTGATCTACAGGAGAATCTCTACCGTCTGATATTAAATGTACTAAAACATCTGAAAGATTATTTCTTTTGCAAAGTTCTAGTATTGCAACACAATGGTCCATATGTGCATGAACTCCCTCCTTCTGTAAAAGGCCAATTATGTGAAAAGTACTTTTATTTTTTTTACAGTTTTCTACGGCTTGTACTAATGCTGGGTTTTTAAAAAATTCACCACTTTCTATTGATTTATTTATTCTAGGAAGCGATTGAAAAAATATCTTACCTGCGCCTATTGTCATGTGTCCTACTTCTGAATTACCCATATATCCTTTTGGAAGTCCAACTGACTCTCCAGATGCATCAAGTAAAACATTAGGATATTTTTCCATAAGCATTTTTGTATAAGGATTTTCCCCTATTTCTGCAGCATTAAACTCTTTTTCTTTCCTATATCCCCATCCATCTCTAATTATCATAACTATTGGTTTGTACTTCATAAAAACTCCTCAATTATTATTTAAGATGTACTATAAATAAAAGAAAGTAGCCCTGAGAGGGAATTGGACCCTCGACCTCTTGTTTTCCTGTGTTCTTGATTAAACTTCTTTCAAGAAGTTTACAAGACAAGCGCTCTACCACTGAGCTACCAGGGCACGATATAATGTATTTGTTATTAACTTATAAAAATATATCTACTTGTGTCTAATATGTAATAGTTTTATTATACTCGTTTCTGAGTCCTATCTGCTGTAAAAATCTCATGTCTTTCTGGTCTAAAATTCTTAATTACATACATTATTGCTTTTTCAGGATCTGCACTTCCTCCTGTGATAAAAATATCAATTGTTGCATATTCATAACTTATCCATGTATGTAGTGCAACATGCCCTTCTTGCAATAAACCTAACATACTTGTACAGCTTTTAGGTGTGCTTTGCGGATATATTTTTATCTCTATAACTCCAATATTACCTTCAGAAAGAGCTTCTTCAAGTATTTTTTTAACAAACTCCTTATTACTTATAATTAATTTATCTATTTTGTATAAATTAGCCATTAAGTGCTTTCCAACTACTCTGTCATCTTGTATTACTCTAAAACCTTCCTTTAAAGATACATTCTCAGAAGTTTTTATTGTATCTTTTGTTTTAGAGGTTTTTTCTTTGTTACTTTTAAAAATGCCCATTTATTTCATATATTATAAAATAAAAGAATTTAATTAAGTTACTGTTAAGCCTACTTTATACTATATATTTTTTATTTTTTAATTTATACATTATACTGATAAAATGCTTTTAAAAGATCTTTCTGGGAAGTTACCTTCGGAGTTAATAGAATCTGCAAATACTAGAGGTATTAAGGAGCTCACTCCACCACAAGAAGATGCGGTAAAAAAGGGACTTCTGGATAGTAAAAACTTAGTGATTGCTTCTCCAACAGCTAG
>JAJZKH010000073.1 GCA_021850955.1 Microcaldota archaeon | reverse complement strand
CCCAGCTCCTTTTTTTGTCTTATATACTCGTAGTCCCTCAAAAATTCCACTTCCATACTGTAAAGAATGAGTTAACATATCAAATTTTAACATTTCTCTTTCGTGAAGTTTTCCATCAAACCAAATATAACTCTTTACCATTAAATCAATACTTAATAATAATAAAAGATTTTATAACTATTTACATGCTTTTTGTTTATGACACAACTCTATAATCTTTTGAGATATGCTTATAAAGATTAATTTTATTAATATAGGTATGGCAACTATACGTTTATCATTAATTTTTATATTAAGCTCATTATTATTTTTAGGTTTAGCTAGTGCAACAACCTATGTTGCAATTCAAAGTCCTGTTAATTACACTATATACAATAACGGCAGTGTTTACTTAGGAAAGGTAGGACCTGGAGAAAGTTTCTATGTATTGGCAAACGCTTCTACTACAAACAAAACAGGTTATTTAGTTAATTTAGGTTGGGATACACTAACTTCAGTAAAATTACCTAGTGGTTGGTATGCTCAGCAATCTCCTTCATACTCAAACCCTATGCGTATAAGAATAACCGTTTCACCAAACACTACCAATGGTAGATATGCTCTAATATTAAGGGCTGTAAACTTCAATAATTATTCACATTTAGGAAATTTGACATTTGATGCTTATGTTAATGTAACTACTAATGTATTTTCAGTCAAAGTTAATCCTACCAATCTATACGCAGGAGTAAATCAACCTGTAAATATAAATGTAAATATAAATAATACTGGAATTTCAGATGATCCATTTTTAATATATCTAAATGGTCTTCCTTCTTGGAATGTAACTGATTCAGTAATATCCCTACATGGTAAAAATACACACTTTTCATATCCTATATTTATTGGCCAGCCTGGAAGGTATTACTTAAACTTAACTATAAGTTCTTCCTCAAGTAGATTTTTAAAAAGATCTTACCCCATAGTATTTGAAGTGAATACTACAGTATACAACGACTATAAAGCAGTAGGAAGTGGTGTTTCAATATCTCCAGTAATTTTTGAGCCTGCTTATGCGTTTATGTCTTTAGTACAATACTTATACTCTTTAATAACACATTAGTCTAATTAAAGGTGTTTTTTTGCCAAAAGAAAAGAATATAATTTCATTTTATTATTTAGAACTCAATTCAACTTTAGATTTAGCAAGGCTTGCATATAACTTTGATTATACTTGCAAAAATATATTTTTTGATAAAATTTCAAATAAAATCTTTGTTATAGGAGAAAAAGTCCAAGAGTTAAATATTATATATTATTTAAAGATAAAAAATGCGAAGAACTTTTTAAGGTATACACCACCAACATCAGACAAGAACGAAGCCGCGGATTTTGTAGAGGAGAAGGTTCCAGAGGATACCTCTTCTTTTTATATGAATGTAATGAATATGTCAATAGATAACTTAACAGAAAAATCCAATAAAAAAATAAATTTAAAAAATATAGAAATAGAAAATTTTTCAGATATAATTAGGTTGTCTTTACATAAATCGGAAGATGATAATAAATTATCAAAAATTTATTCCTTTAATGATAGTAAAAACACTTACTTATTTGGATTTGATTTAGTAAATCTCCATAATGATGATAAGATATTATTTTTTTCAAAGTTTGAATTAGATAAAAATAATTCTAATTTTTTTGCATATGATTATAAAGAAAACTCTGTGATGCCAATTAGTATTTTAGGTGGACATCAGTACTTATACACAAAATTAATAAAATTAAAAGAAAGGCCTAGTTTCTTTAATAATAAAAGCTTTTAAATATTTTTATGATAAAATATCTATGCTTATTTTGCCCGAATAGCTCAGTGGTAGAGCGATTGGCTGTTAACCAATAGGTCGAAGGTTCGATCCCTTCTTCGGGCGATGCACTTTTTCTTAGATTTTATGAAGGTCAATGTTTTAATTCTTTTCAACAACCGGACCAATAACTGAAGATCTTTTACTTTCAATGAAAAAGAGGTATTTACAATATGAATTTAATATTTCCGATAGATATAAAAATACTCAGGTTACATTATAATGTAACTTAGGTAATTAATTGCACCTTCCGATAATAAAAAGATTAAAAAAAAGAGAGTATAGAGAAATTGCAACGTTCCAGGATTATGCAATCGATATTTTATACAGATCTTATAGCAATATGATTTTTCATGGAGGAACAGTGATTTGGAGATGCTTTGCTGGAAATAGATTCTCAAATGATATAGATGCTTATCTCGATCCAAAAATAAGCTTGAAGGACACTAAAGATAAACTGAGGTCTGCTGCAGAAGAGCAGGGCATTAAGTTAGAGAAAATAAAGGACACAGGAAATCTTATGTTTATAGGATTCTCTTTAGGGGACACTTATCTAAAAATTGAGATAAGTCATTTTATAAAGAGTTTAAATCCAGTTGTCATGAGATTCGAAAGGGTAGATGGAACTTTCAGGGACATTCTTTCTATATCGCCAAATGACCTTCTTGCAGAAAAAATTGCAGCGTATAATAACAGGCGTTTTATCCGCGACATTTATGATATATACATATTGAGCAGTTATATAGATAAAAATGATGAAATAACTAAAATGGTATCTACTTTTTTAAATACATTACCACCTCCTGTAAACGAGAGCGACCTTGCGACTATAATTTACGATGGTCCGATACCAACGTTTCAATCCATGTTAATGCAGATAAGAGGTAAATTATTATGAAGTATATAGATTACATAAGAAAGCATTTTAATGATCCTAAATCTCCTATTTTTACAATTCAAGAATTAAAGATGGTTTTAGGCATAAAAAAAATCAGCCCAACATACTTAAAACGATTAATAAATTACATGATTAAAAAAGGAGAAATATTAAAAATAAGTAGAGGAGTTTATACATTTCATAATGAAATAACTGTAGTAGGATTTGCTTTTCGCCCTTTTTATTATGGATTAGAAAACGCTCTCACACTAAGACATCTTTGGGAACAAGGTACTAATCCAATAATAATAACGCCAAATAAGGTTAGAAGTGGGAATAGAAAATTTGGAGAGGGTAATTATAGTGTACTGCGCGTACGCAGAGAACTATTTTTCGGTTATGATTTTGTTTTGAGTGATGGACTGTGGGTACCAGTATCAGATTACGAAAAAACTCTTATAGATTTTATTTACTTTAATCACTATCTCCGCAGAGATATACTAAAGATATTAAGACTCAAAATAGACAAGAAAAAGCTCATGACATATCTTAAACATTATAATAAAAGAATAAGACAAAAAGTTATTCAAGAACTTAAAACGTAGAACAAATAGCAGTTAATCACCAAACCAAAAGTTCAATTCCTTCTTCGTACGATGCGCTTCATTTACTACACATTAGGACATCGAATTCTGGAGGTATACGGTGTCAAAGTATATCAGTATAGAAACCAACTTACCTTCTTTGGCTTTCCAGATTTCAGCTATATCTGCACTGAACTTATTTCCTTTTGGAGATATTAAGTCGTAGTTCACTATTGCATAGGCACTGTCGTCTTCTATTATCATATTTTTAACCTTCAGGCCCAGTATGCATTTAAAGAAATTGTTGTTTATATAAGCTTCTCGACCTTTACTCTCTTTAGCAATAGTTCCAGTCATCAAGAAGTCATCAGATAAAAGAGAGCCCCAATCTCCTTTCTTGTAAAGACGATTATAATATTTATCAAGTAGTTCCTTTGTAGTATTTGAATTAGACATTCTAACACCTATAAATGTTGGCCTGAAAAAATATAAATGTCTTCTTATCTGAGATGCGCCTGGTGTGCATCTTGTGCATCAGGAGATGCGCTTCTTTCTTCATTTTTGTGCAGAGTCAACATCGTTATTATTTTTGGCGACAACGAATATCCAGTGCCTGTGGAATTTATCATACATCTGTCCGTACATGCCAAACGGCATCTGATGCAGTTCTTGAAACCTATCCTTTTCTGCCCCAACTGCAAGCCTGTCAAATACTATCTTCACTTCATCATAGCTACCCGTAACAAATACGGCGTACATCTCTCCCAGTATAGGTTCATATTGTGGGTCTGCCATCCAATCAGTGGCAGATATATCTATCGCTCCATTTTTTATGTGTGCATTGATAATTCGGTTATTCTTTTCTTGAGGGAACATACTTTTCATAGGTGTGTCAGCAAGTTTTGTTAAAGTCAGTTCTCCTCCAAAGCATTTGTGGTAAAAGGTCATCGCTTCAGCGCAGTCACCGTCAAATAAGAGAAATGGAGTTGTTTGTAGCATATTTTCACTTTTTTAGCCATATAAGATTCAAATTA
>JAJZKH010000072.1 GCA_021850955.1 Microcaldota archaeon | reverse complement strand
AGGAATGCCAACTTACTATTTAGATTTTGCAAATCAAATAATCTCTTATTTGGGTTTAGATAATGAAGTAAACGAAAATGTTAATAAACTGATTAAAAAATTGCCATTTCACGTTAAAATTTATGGAGTTAGGGTTATTATACCTCAAATTTCATTTGGGGAGACGTTATCTGAGTTATATTTCAAATTTAAAAATATAAAAGGTAAAGAGTTTACTTTTTATGGATTAGAAACTAAAATTTCTGAAATACTTAATTTAATAAATAAAATGCAAGCAGACTTAAAGCCTCCAACTTGGGAAGCTATCTCCGTTTATAATACTTTGAGATCAGAAGATAGTTTTTTAGCGGATAAAGTCGGGCCTGTTGATTTACTTATATTATCACAAGCAATTAGTGATCCGTCTGCAGACCACCTTTTTACAACCGATATGACCTTAATAGACTCTCAAACCACAAATGTTGTAAAAAATCAAATTAAGAAATATAAAGAAGAGGGGGGATTTACTATAACAGATTATATTTAGTAGCTTCTTCTAGTATCTCTTTAATATCATTTTGTTTATAAACAGTGCCCTTTATTTTTATAACTAAATTTAATAGTTCATTTTTACTAAGTTTAGGATTTGCTCCCATAAATGACAATGCAGTAGATACTATCTCTAACCATTTTATACTCCTGCCCTGCACAGCAGATTTAAAACTCTCAATCTTAAATGTTCTTGGTAATTGCCCATTATCATTATACCCATTTAAACTTAGGTAGTAATAGTCATTAGCTAGATTCGGAGAGTAAGGGCCATGAATGTACAAAGAGTAATGGTATCCAAAATCTAATCCAAATGATTTAGCTATAAAAACATACTTCTGTAACTTTATCCTATCGTCTAAGCTATTAATATTAAAACTAAAATCTAGATTATCTTTTAATAAATTAATAAATGCAGCAAGCATTGACAGACGCTCTCGATTATCCATATCTTTATTCATAATTTTATACTTATAAATTTTCTTAATCTTTTTTTTCATGTTGTTCTACCTTTCTTTTTATTACTTCTTTATACCACTCTTGTTGTTCTAACCACGAATTAATTATGTTAGCAACTACCCCATTAGTACCTACTCCCAAAGTGCCATCTAAGGCTTCAATTATCTTATATTGTTCTTTGGGTATTGTTGCATGTACTACCTCACCAGACGGCTTTTCCTTTTTATTCATATTATAATGATATAATAATTATATTATAATCATATAGTATTTATATATATATCATATAATAATTATATGGATAAAAATTTAGTATGGGAATCTAAAATGGAGCAAATATCCAAAGAAATGGAAGAATACGCCAAAAATTATAAGTGTAAAATATGTAAAGAACAGCCAGAATTTGCATGGTGCAAACATCTATTAAGAAATAGAGCTAATAAATTCAGGAGCAGGATAAGAGAAGCTGATACTGAGTTAATTGCTAATTAATATTCTACTTGAATTATATTGAAATACCTTATCCACAGCGTTTAGAAGATACTTTCTATTTTTTATATATCCTTCCAGATTCTTATCTATAATTTCTTGTCTTTCTACAGAAAATTCAGAAAATGATGCTGTAGCATTGTGTAATTTTATTGCTTCTGATAATAAATCAACAGTGTTGTATTTTTCAATAAATTTCTTTAAGTCAAGCCCACTATCCAGCACATTATTACCAAGAGGTGCGGTTTTATATATTCCTATGTAATCACTCAACTTTAAGTGGCCTAACGTTTTTTTGTCCAATATTCTGGGTTGGTATCTAGTTTTTAATTTTACATCGGGGTTTATAACAACTTTTCCCTTCAAAGAGATAAAATCAAAATTAAATAATGTCATAAAGTGATTCATAGCCGTGGTATAATCAAATCTAAAAGTTTTTTCACAACTGAAAAGCATTGTAATCAGGTCATTATCAAGCGCCAACTTTTTCAGATAATAATAATTTGGTCTATTGGTAATGATAGATTCGTAATTGATACCTATTGCTTTAAACCCATTATCAATAACAGCATTAACCTTTTTCTTAAATACATCTTCTCTCCCACTAATCCACAAAGTTGGAATTATATCTTTAGTTTTTTCATTTATTATGTCGGAATAAATTTGTTCTCTAGTGTTTGTTATCCGCTTAATAAAAGAATCTGGGCTAGAGTTATAAGATTCCTCAGGTGTTACTATCCAATCAAAATCTCCTTGTACGCCTAATTCGGTAAAAAATGCATTCGCTTTATCGTCTATCCTCGTATTTTTATTTACTTCTGGTCTAAACAATTTTATTCTGTCATTAAACGGCGATGCCTTTCTACCTAGTTCTTTTTTATATTTATCAAATATTTTGTTGTTTTTAGTAAGAAATTTTATTTTATCACCAGTAAATTCCCTGCTTATTTCTATAACCTTATTATCTGGAACAAAGTTAGATGGTAAAAACTTGCTCTTATTTATTTCGAACAATTTATTTACTTCTGAATTAGAAAGGATAGGTTGGGGAGTTTCTATGTCTCCTACTTCGCTACTTTGGACTATAGCTGCACGGGAAAAAATCCCTTTATTTTCAACGCTTTGTTTCACTCTTAACTTTATCATATTTTACCGATAAGTCCTCCTCGTTTATCCCAAATGCAGCCACGACTTGCTTTTTTATTACTGTGTCTAATGACTTAAGCTTATACAATCTTTTTCGCCTATCTTCTGGATCTAATTCAATATCAATCCATCCTAATTTGTCTAATTCAGAAAGTACAACGCTAACGAACTTGTCATCATCTTCCTCAAGCGTGTTTTTTGCTTGTTCAAATGTAAACTTTTGCTCATTAAATTGACTCCAAAGTTTCTTATATCTCCTAATTATCCATGCAGGTATAACATTATCCATATCATCTATTAAATAGGTATATGTAAGGCATTATATATAAACGTTAAGTATTTATACTATACATATCATTAGTATATTAGATATGTTAATAGTATGGATAATTATAAACTAAAAAGAAACGTTTATGAGATTTTTGCTAAAAAAGGTGATCTTAGCATAGCAGACATATTAAACGGAATTGACCTAGAATTACCAATAAAAAAGAGATTTACATTTAGCTTTGAATCTCAGATTAAACTTGCAATATTCTTCTATCTAAAGAAATTTAAATCTCATAAAACACTTTTAGACTACTTAATTATTCATAGGGATGAGGCAATGAAGTTAGGATTTTATCTTGAGAATAATGAAATTAAACTTCCATCAAGAAGAACTCTCGCCAACTTTATCAAAACATTAGATAAAGAATATTCCTTAATTATAAAATCAATAGTTTCTATAATACAAGAAACTGCGGATGAATTTAATGTAGTCTTAGACACTATAGATAAAAAGGAAAAGAAAAAGACTATTTCTACTAAGACAATATATAACATAAAAGAAGAAAAAATAAAGGAAGTAATAAGCCTTATTAGAAACAAGATATACAGAAAATTAAAACTAAAATTATCAAACAATAGTATTTTTAAATATACAGACTTCATAGATGAACTTGTTTATATTGCACTAACACAAGATTTTGCTGAGAGCGGATCTAAAATGGCTAACCAGTTTCTTGGAAGAAAAATGCCAAATGCAGACACTCTCTTATACCATATCAAGAAATTTAAAGACTGGAAATTTTTAGAGAAAACATTCGCAGTTGAGATACTAGATTATCTTATAAAGATAGCAAGAGCAAAGGGAATTATAAGAGATAGGAAAGTGGATGTAGCTATAGATGAAACTGAATGGTTCTATTATGGGGATAGGAATACACCGAAAATAGTTGGCAAAAAACCAGAAAGAGGTACTAATTGGTGTTTCAAATTCATAACAATAGACGTTGTAAATAGCAGAAACAGGTTTACTTTATGCGCTTTACCAGTATTAATGGATGATGAAAATGAGAGAACTGACTTAGTAATCGATTTAATAGAATTTGCAAAACAAAGAGTTCACGTTAGGCGTTTACTAGCTGATAGGGGATTCCTGAGTTCTGGCATAATTAACAGTATGAACAGAATGGACATAGAAGTTATTATCCCTACAAAGGAAAATTTGAATATGATAAAAAATTCAAACCATGAGGAAGCACCGTTTATAAAAACAAACCAACTTATGGGAAATTGCAGAGTAAATCTTGTAGTTATCGAAAGGGATGGCAAACGGCAAGGTTTTGTAACGAATATATCGTTAAAAGCTAACGAAATAGAATTAGGTAAAGCATTAGCTGAGTTCTATAGAAACAGATGGCAGATTGAAACAGGTTATAGAGTAAAAGAGTACACTTTTAGAGGCAAAACCTGCTCAAAGAATTATGTGATAAGATACTTCTATTTTATGTTATCTATAATCTTATACGACTGCTGGATTCTAGCAGATTTACTGATAATATTGGCTTTAGGCATAAGAACTATTAAAACAATGGTAACCGCAAAGATATTTTCTACTAAGCTTCTGACAATTAAAGATC
>JAJZKH010000071.1 GCA_021850955.1 Microcaldota archaeon | reverse complement strand
TGCACTTAAAAAGAAATATTGAAACAGGCGGTTTTTGTATTTTTATAGATGATATTTATGGTAAAAAGATACAGAAAAAATATTCAAAGATAAGAGGCATAAATGCATATACTCTTGCACCAGAACAAATTAAAATTTTGTTGAATTGGATAAATAAAAAATATAAGTAGATTGAAATGAAAACAAAAGAAAACACAATAGAACACGATATACAGAGAATAACTGTAAGCGTAAGAATACCACGCTACTTAAAGATATACTGCGACAAGTCAGGACTTAGTATATCGCATATAGTAGAAAAAGAGTTAATTAAGTCTTATGTTTATGAGATGCTTAAACCTAAGTATATCAAAAAAGAAAAGGTGCTAAAATGAACGCACAGAAAGATTTTTTAATATCAATTGAAAGTGTTAATATAGAAGCAGATTTAATATTTAAAAATTTAAATAAAAAGTTAAATTATGCAGAAATAGGTGCAGTTTGTTATACTGTATTGTTTGAATTGTTATGCGAAGAAAAGAATATGAATAGATTAAATATTGATTATATATTATTTTATTTGGATAATAATAATAAAATATTAAAAAAACATATTCAAAAATACTATAATAAAAAGGTGCTAAAATGAACTCTAAAGATGAAGATAGAATTAATATTAAATGTAATTTTATAAATGATTACTTTAATACTACTGAAACAGAATACGCTGAAATAATAGAAGAAATAATAGACAGATATTTTCCACATGATGAGCAAGGATTTAACATAGAGAATGTAAGGAAATCATTAAATTTTCTAATGAATGAAGCCAGAACTGACCAATTCCGTAAAGATACAGATGAGAGGGTACAAAGTATAAAAGATGCCAAAAAAGAGATAGCCAAGCAGATATTTGAGGAGATTAAAGATGCACAAATAGACGTTTCTCGTTTAGCACCAGAGGAAGTCCATGCTGCTGTGCAACGAAGTCGAGAATATTGGTTTGTTCTGTTAGACGCCAATAAAGTAGATGCACTTAAAAAGAAATATGAGGTAGATTGAAATGGCAACACAAAAAGATAAAATAATGACGCTTGAAGACATAGAACAAATAATAAGAGAAGGCACAAAAGGGAGAGACATAGACTTTGGAGATATAGCAGTAGCGTGTGGTTTATCTATTGAAATGATATTCAAAGAATTTGATGAAGCAATAAATGATTTTATTAAAAAGAAAGATTATGATGATGCGGATATAATAAATGTAATATTTACAGATTTTTTAAATAAATATATTGTACCAATCAAAAAGAAATATAAGGTAGATTGAAATGACAACGCAAGAACATAAAGATAAGCTGAAAGCAGAAGCATCGGAAGAATACTATAAAGTCGTAATACCTGCACGGAAGGAATACGATAAGATTAGAAATTCTGCGATGGATAAATACTTAAAAAGAATAAAAGAAATAGAGTCGATGAAATGACCTCAACAAACTTCAACACCTCGCAAAACGTCGCTATAATGCCAAAGCTAAAGACCTTCATACGCAATCCGAAGAAAGCGTTAGAGCATCTTCGCTTAATGGAAATAGAAATGAGCGTCTACAAAGAGATATTCATAGAAGAACCTTATTTGTGGCTATACGAAAACATAACAAAACCAGATACCGTAGTCATCGACGTCGGCTCGTGCTGTGGCGAGACCGCTATATACTTTGCGAGAAATCCTAACGTCAAGAAGGTAATTGGCTACGAAGCCGAGAGGAACTTATGGGAAATCGCAGAAAAAAACGTAAAGAGTTCACATTATTCTCGCAAGATTAAAATACTCAATCAAAAGTTAATGAACTTCAAAGAAGTAAAAGCCGATGGAAACATAGCGATCAAGTGCGACATCGAGGGAAACGAAAAAGAACTTTTTGATACTTTTATTTTTTCTGGATTATTGCATAATACTTATCTTATTCAAATTGAATTTCATACAGAAGAAATATGCAATCACATAGTAAAAGTTTTAAAACCGTTCTTTAAAGTGAGAGTAAAGTATACCAAAATAGAAGGCGATATGGGATATGTTTATGCGTTGGGAAGATAAAAAAATGGAAGAAAAAACCGTGAAAGACAAATCTGTCTTAAATATTTATGTATGGGTGTGTGAAAAACACAAACACATTTTAGAATCTCCAATACATCTTAGCAAGTGGCTTATGAAACAAGCTGATGAAGATCATAAAATATGCAACATCGCAGGTTGCAAAAGCAACTCCAGATACGAAGGTCATATAATAATAAGGTTTCCATTGCTAATGTCAGCTACGTGGGAGAGCGAGATTTAGGTTTTCAAATGCAAAAAATAAACGTAATAAAAGGATTCAAAAGGATAGAATAAAATAGAGAGTGTTAACTGTGAGGGTATTTAGTGTTTTTACAGGTGTTGGAGGTTTTGATATAGCAATACCTAAAGAATGGGAATGTGTAGGTTTTAGTGAAATAGACAAATATGCAAATATGGTATTAAAATATCATTTTCCTAATATTAAAAATTTTGGTGACATAAATGAAATCGACTGGAATAAAGTTTCCGACTTTGATATTCTCTTCGGAGGAACACCCTGCCAAGACCTTAGCTTGGCTGGGAAAAGAAAAGGACTTGCTGGCTCACGGAGTGGACTATTCTATAAGTTCGTTGAAGCCCTCAGACAAAAAACCCCTGACTATTTTATCTGGGAAAATGTTAAAGGAGCTCTCTCAAGCAACAAAGGACACGATTTTGCCACAGTGCTTAATCAGTTTTCCGAAGCGGGGTATTCTCTCTGGTGGCAAGTTCTCAACGCAAAAGATTTCGGTGTTCCGCAAAACCGAGAACGTATCTTTGTCTGCGGTTTTAGAAAAAGAAGTCCACCAGAAATATTTTTTGAGCCAAGAAGCGACAAAGAAAATAATGGAATACAAGAAAAACTAATTTCAAATACTCTCAATTCTTATTCTTCAAAAGAAAATAAGCCAATAGAACTTACTCAAAACACAATGTTGGGTAATAGAGTATATTCAGATAATGGCATATCACCTACACTACAAACTTCTTCAGGCGGTAGGCATATTCCAATGATTGTCCAAGCAGTAATTACACCTTCCAGAATAGAAAAAAAACAAAATGGCAGAAGATTTAAAGAACCAGAAGAGCCGATGTTTGCATTGACAGGACAAGATAGGCACGGAATATTAATTCATAATATGCAACCGAGAAGTCCGTTAAGACCAAGTGCTAATCGTGGTGGCTCAGGGCATCTTACTAGAAATGATGGACTTACATATACTATCGATACAGGAAATACAAACGCTGTAGAATTTGACGGCAAAATACGTAGGCTAACTCCTCTCGAATGCGAAAGACTAATGTCGTGGGAAGATGAATGGACAAGATTTGGTATAGATGAAAAAGGAAATAAAGTAGAGATAAGCGACTCGCAAAGATATAAAATGACAGGAAACGGCGTAGTAAGTAATGTCGTTAAATGGATTATAGAAAATGTTATATTGAGCGAGATTTAGGTATTCAAATGCAAAAAATAAACGTAATTAAATCAAAGTGGTATGATTCTTTTCCGCAAGACGTTTATATAGACGCTCTCAAGGAACTAGGATTAAAGGTTTCCATAAACGATAAAGAAATGAATAATTATGATTATATATTATTTGAAACACCTCGTAGCGATACAGTTAATTCTATACTGAAAGCAGTAAGAACAGAAAGTAAAATAATATATATAGACGATGCAGATGATCCTTTCTTTAGAAATGTTATTAATCTTATTCCAAAAAACTTCAAAAGAGAGTTATTGATCGATTATAACGATAATTTGTGGAATGATAAGACAAAGAAAGAAAGTTTTGTTTGGTGTGCGGTTGGGATACCGAACAAAAACGTCAAGATTAAACCTTTTGAAACCTTATATAGTTATACAAAATTCAAATATTATAATAAATACAGAAGAATAGTAGCTAAGACAGAATTAAATATAAAAAAGCGTAAAAATACATATCCTTTTAGTCTAAATACGCAAAGAAAAATACCTCGAATTTCACCTGAAATTAAAAAAGACATAGATATTTCTTTAATGATGACTACATCTTCACCACTAAGGCGAGAATATGCAAAAGAAATAATAAGAATATGCAAAAAGAAAAAGTATAATTACGAAGTGTGGCTAAATAAAGAAATGCCACTATCCTATAGAGTATATTCTAATTACTTATCAAGGAGTAAAGTATCAGTTGCGATTGAAGGAGTAGGATACGATACTTATAGATATTGGGAAATACCTGCACACAGAACTGCTATGCTTTCTACTAATATCGGAAAAAAAATATATATAAACAATAACTTTGAAGATAAAAAAGAAGCATACTTTTTTGATAAAAAAGAAGATATAGAAGGTGCTTTAGAAGATTTAATAGAAAATAAGAAATGGGAAGATATAGGAGAAGAAGGATACAAAAAATATAACAAGTTCCATACTCCACTAAAAAGAATGGAATATGTGTTGAAGATGATTGGTTGAACGTAGTAGAAATTCACAAAACAATAAAAAAAGG
>JAJZKH010000070.1 GCA_021850955.1 Microcaldota archaeon | reverse complement strand
TACTAATCTAAATTTAGTTTTTCTATCATGTAGCTTCCTGCCATAGGTCCTACTAATCCAATGCCTGGAAATGCTTCTATCAAATTGTAACCTGATACGCTCTGTTGCTTGTTAAGTATTATTTCTATCATAAAATCAATTATATAATATTAAAGAACATTTAAAAAACTGTTATAATGTTGCCTTTATATTTTAATGACGTAAATACGACGATATATATAAAAAGATATAGGTTATATTAGTTATTGGTGAAAATAATGAATGAAAAGATGACGAAGGAAAAAGTAGAAAGAGAAGACGGTTATCTCTACTTTGTAGGAAAAGACGGATACGCATGGAGAACTCCGATGAAAAACAATCCAAAAGGAAGAAAATCAAAAGTCGGATCAGAAAAGGTCTCAAGAGTAGACGGCTACTTGTACTTCGTTGACAAGAATGGATACATTGCGAGAACAAAGATGAATAGAAAAGGAAGAATAAGCAGAAAAAAGAGAAGATAAGTATTTTTTGATTGTGTCTTTTGATCTTTCTTTTATTTTTACTATTTTTATATTGATAAAGTTTATACTAAAATAATTAATTAAATAATAATTAATTAAATAAATTTAAAATGTTTCTACCCTTGGCCACTCTATTCCTTCAGTTACCTCTGCAATATGTAAGTCGCCTATATTACTCATCTTTCCTAATGCAATTATAGACAAGCAAATTACGCAGGATATGAAAGAGTACAAGAAGTAATAAGTATTACTTATTAAGAATGTATAACTTAAAGCCATAGATAAAATAACTAGAATCAGTGCAGAAGTTATAACTGCTTTTTCTCTTCTAACTAAAAGTAATATACCTGCAATTATACTAAATAAAACTATCAAAGGATTTTGTAGTTGATAAATATAATTAATACTTAAAGTTTTTATAAACGGAATTAAACCTAAAGATGTTAAACTTTTGAAGAAATTTAATGTAGTGTAATGAATTTGTTGATATGCATAAATAAGAAATATTGCTGCTATGATGAATAAAAATATCGATGCAACATAATTATAAATAAAGTTCTTTTTAGTAAAGATTGCTTGTGTTTTTGTTACTTGGTCTAAATCTTCCAAACAATAATTTTTATTTTTTTCTTTTGCAAGATCAGCGTAACAAAATGGCCTATGACAAAAATTACAAAGTGCATACGCACTTCTCCATGGATGATTTACACAAGAAAGACCCTTCACAGATTGTGTTTTATTTATATCCTCTTTGTTTGTTTCTAAAGTTGAAGACATAGACTCTTCAGTCATTAAATCTTTCTCAGTTAATAGATTTTTTTCTAAATCGCTATATTCGTTTGTTTTTCCTAAATCAAAAAGATTTGATTCCTTACTTAATTGTTGATTAATTTTGCTATCCAAGGATTGTGTAGTATTTTGGAATAATTTTTTACTTAATATTTCTTCTTTAGTTTTTGGATTAGATGCGATTTGATTAGAGTTCTTTTCTGATTTATCTTGTTTTGCCGGTTTTATTTTTTTATTTTGAGTTTCAAGATTTTGTTTAGTATTGTTTACCGGATTATTTTCAGTGTTAATTGTATTTTGAGCAGTTTGGGTAGAAGGTTTAACTACCGAAGTAGGAGTATTATTTACAATAACAGAGGTATCTTGATTTGTTTTTGTATTATTAGCAATAGGTGCTTCTTTATTTTCTTTATTTTCTTCTTTTTGCTCGCTTGACAACGATGTCTTTCTTTTTTTGAATATTAAAAGATCATCAGGATTTATTGTCAAGCTTTAACACCTATTGTAATCTACGTTTTGATTCTCTTTCTGCAGCTTCTTTCTTCTTTTCGAATATTCCTCTATGTTTTGCACAACTTATACAGTAATAAAGTTTTCTTGTTGACATAAACTTTGCAGTTATTTGCGCTGAAGGATCTCCTCCGAAACGTATTACTTTCTCAAATACAACGCCTTTGTTCCTTGGCATTTTTCTACCGCAACTGTCGCATGTTACAAGTGGTTCTTTTCCTCTCAAATAAACACCTTATTATATTTATAATACAGCATAATATTAATAAGTATAGGTAAGGAGATAAAGATTAAATTCTTATACTTAAAACAAGTATTATTAAATAAATTAAATAACATTTAAATTTATAATAGTGATAAAATGAAATTACTAGTAATAGGAAATGGGGAACAACTAGAAGATACAGTTGATTTCTTTTCAGAATTAAATTTTGGGGTTGTTGGAAAGTCATTAGAACATGATGATGTTTCAGGTATTACTAAAACTATAGTAGATAGTTTAGAAAAAGGTTATGGTTTAATAGTTGCATATGTCAATGATGGAATAGGAGCAGGCATTTTTTTAAATAGAGATAAAAAAATAAGAGCCGCACCATGTAGTACTGATTTGGATATAGAGTTAGCAAAGAAGAATAATGTAAATGTAATTCTTTTAAGCACTGAAGCTGATATAGATCTAAATATTTTGAAACCATTGAAAAATATAAATAATGGAAAAGTAGTAGAGGCTGATGTGAAAAAAGATAGAGAAGGATCTAGAAATGTTATAAAACGCAGTGAGACGCGAGAGCCAGTAACATACAAAGAAGATAAAAAGAGTTTAAAACAAGAAGAAATAAATGAAGAAAAACCAGAACAGGTAAATAAAAATAAAAAGGGATTTTTCAGTAATATAAAGGATTCATTAGGAATTGTTGATGAGTGATGGAACAAGAATGTGCTAAAATAACAAAGGTAATACTCCCAGCTGTAAGAGCTACTGTAGCACAAACTATGAATAATGAGTATGGTTGGACTCAAGAAAAAATTGCAAAGGAGTTAGGAGTAGTGCAGGTTGCAGTAAGTAAGTACCTAAATAATAAATACTCAAAAGATGTTCAAAAAGTTGCAGAAACTATTAAAACCAAAGGAATTGATAAAGTAATTGCGAAGGAATTAAAAAATGGCAAAACACCAAAAGAGATAACAACAATTATAGACTCTGCGTGTATTGATATTATGAATGATATAGTGATATAGATGGAAGAATTAAACCCTTTTAAAATAACTCAGCAGCAACTTAAAAAAGCTGCAGATATAATGAATTTAGACAAAGAAGCATATGAGATACTTAGTGAACCTATGCGTACATTAACAGTAAGTATTCCAATAAAGATGCGTGATGGAAAAACAAAGGTATTCAAAGGTTTTAGAGTACATTACAATACAGCTAGAGGTCCGGCTAAGGGAGGTATAAGATTCCACCCAGAAGAAACTATAGACACAGTAAAGGCTCTTTCAGCTTGGATGACTTGGAAATCTGCACTAGCCAATATTCCTTACGGAGGGGGAAAGGGAGGGGTTATCTGTAATCCTAAAGAGCTAAACGATACAGAATTAGAGAATCTTTGTAGAGGTTATATACGCGCTATAGGAGATTTCATAGGCCCTAAGGTAGATATACCAGCACCTGATGTTTATACAACGCCACAAGAAATGGCTTGGATGATGGATGAGTATAGTAATTTAGTAGGCCATAATGAGTTTGGGGCTATAACAGGAAAGCCGCTAGAGGTAGGAGGTTCGGAAGGTAGATTTGACTCTACTGCTATGGGAGGAATGTATGTTTTAAGAGAAGCTGCAAAGCTCAAAAAGATAAATCTTAAAAAAGCTAGAATAGCAATACAGGGTTTTGGAAATGCAGGTAACTTTGCTTTTGATTTATCAAAAAAATTATTTGGTTCGAATATAGTAGCAATAAGTGATTCTTCAGGAGCAGTTTATAGTGAAAAGGGTTTAGATTACCAGAAATTAAAAAAGGCAAAGGAAGAAACTGGAAGCATAGATGGTTGTAAGGGTGTTGAAAAATTAACAAACGAAGAACTTTTGGAGTTAGATGTTGATGTTTTAATCCCTGCTGCAATAGAAAATCAAATAACTGAAAAGAATGCAGATAAGATAAATACTAAAATACTTTTAGAGCTTGCAAACGGTCCAGTCACGCCAGGAGCTGATGATATTTTATTCAATAAAGGAATATTTGATCTTCCTGACTTTTTAGTTAACTCCGGAGGAGTTATAGTTTCTTACTTTGAATGGGTTCAGAATATACAAAGTTTTTATTGGACTCAGGAAGACGTTTATAAAAGATTAGATTCTATAATAACAACT
Source organism: Microcaldota archaeon (assembly GCA_021850955.1). The sequence goes on along the minus strand of JAJZKH010000070.1, from coordinate 470 downwards.
TCATTTAAAGATGTAATTAAGACGCAGATGGAGTACAAATCTAATAACAAAAAAATAAGTCCAAGGATGGCAGCGTATATAATTGCAATAAAAAGAGTTGCGGATACAATGAAGGTTCGTGGATGGTATTAAACCATTTACTATATTGTTTTTAGAAGTTAATAATTAATTCTTTATTATTTGGGAAAGCAGATGTTGGTTAGATGGTAGAAACTCCAGATTATTTAATTTTAAAAAGATATGGAAGTGCAGAGCTTAGACAGTATAAAAATCTTATTCTCATAACAGCTACAAAAAATAAAGAAGATGAGTATAGTGTATTTGGCATATTGGCTAAGTATATTTTTGGAGGTAATAATGAGGGTAAAAAAATCAAGATGACTGCACCTGTATTCACTTCTAAAAATAATGAAAAAGGCAAAGAAACGTTTTCAATGAGTTTTGTAGTGCCTAGAAAGTATAAAATTGGA
>JAJZKH010000069.1 GCA_021850955.1 Microcaldota archaeon | reverse complement strand
TACTTCCATAAGAAGATAAGATAATTATAATTGTATTTATACTTATCCTTCAATAAAACGATTATTTTAGAGTATCAGAATCTTTTTAAAAATCAAAAAATGTTAAATAGGTTGTGAATGTTTTAATTTTAATATATAGCCCCGTAGTCTAGCGGCAAGGACAGCAGGCTCTGGACCTGCAAACACCGGTTCAAATCCGATCGGGGCTATTTTTTGTATAAATGTTGGTAAAATCCAAAAATTTGAATAAATTTACGGTTCAAATTTTATTGGACCCATTATAGATAGGGGATAATGATATCTCAGAGAAATGGCACTAATTTTAATAAAAAAAAGACATATAAATTCTTGAATCTTAGACTCTCTATATGTCAAAAATAGGTGAGATTGTATTGTTTGTAGCAATATTAGTCGCTTTGTTAAAACTTTTTGTTCCTTACGGATTTCCATCTGGATTTATAACCGAAATAATATACGCAGATGCATTTGGATTGTTTCTAGGGTCATTTTTTACATTTGTTGATGCTGGTGCAACAAATATTTTTGGGCCATTACTTTTCTCTGGGGTTTTTGCACTTATTGATCTAGTTATTTTGTTTTTGGTGTAATATGAAAACGCCACGTCCCAGCGTTTTTCTTGTTGGTACAATACATAACCTACCCGTAAAAACAAATGAGAACCTACTAGAAGCTATTAATTCATCACATTTAGTTATCCAAGAAGGAGTACATAAAAATAAAAACATCTTTTCAGATTTGAAATTAGACCCACTTCTTGTAATAATAAGTTCAATATATTTTTGGATTTTATACAAAGTTACAAGAAATGATAAGAATTCCGATGCCGGGAGCATTAGAAAACTGCTATCAAAGGAAACAAAAATAATAAATGTAGATGCACAACTAGGAACCTTAATAAAAATATTTCCTAAAGCACTTCGCATTGCATTTAATGTCATTACTTTTGCGTTTCTTATTGGGGGTTTATTACTTATTCTTGTTACTCCGTTAGGTTGGAGATTTATAAGTTCTGTTGTATTCCTTGCGCTTTTGTATTTGGCTATTTTTGCCAGTCAAACGGCTAGTTACCGAAATGACTTAGTAATTCTAAAGATTCAAGAAATATTGCATTATTCTCCGGAAAATATTTTAGTTGTATACGGAATGTATCATTTAGATGATTTACAAAAGAAACTAGCAAATAATCACATAAATGTAAAAGTTGTGTATCGAGAGAGTTCATGGCGTCAACTACATAAAAAGCTACCAACTAAAAAGTTATAAACATATTTTTCGATTTGTTTTGTTTCTAAGTTTTATAGTTTTCCCTTTCTGAGAGGCTTTTCTAAGTCTATAAAACTTTCTTCTTGGTATTCCGAGATTCTTCGCTTCTTCAAGGTTCATAGAGGTTATCTTTTCTAATAGGTCTTCATCGCTCATATAGGTCTTATATCTCACATTATCAACTACCCCAGTCATTTCAATGTTGCTCGCTTCCTTGCCGATGTATACTAAGTCAGCAATCTGGAAAGAACAGGTGCCTTAGATAAACCTAGTTATGCAGAATACACGGATCAAGAAGCATTAAACAAGAGACTATTGGAGATTACACCGAAAGAGGCTAAAGAAGAGTTCGGTATTAGGTATAGAAGTACGCTAAAGAGGATGAAAGATAGGATAAAAAAAGACATTTAATTGAATAATCTTTAATGACAATAATGGAAGATCTGTATGAAGAGATTCTAAATAAGATAAATATAGATATTTATGAACAGCATAAACCATACGGACCAAAAGAATTCTTTTCGCAAGTGTTTAAAATAGACATAAAAATAGATTATCCCAATGGCATACTTAAAAAATTAGAATCGGATATATCTGTATTTATATCTGTATTCCACTTTTTTTCGGAAGAAAATGATGTTATTTTTGACAATAGAAAAGAAGGTTATTTTTATAGGTATAGCTTATATAATAAATTTAGAGATGCTTATTCAGAGGGGATGTATGACTTACTAAATGCATTGTTTCTATTATCAATAGGGAGTCCGATACAGTCAACTACTTTGGTTAGAAGAGCCTTTGAAGGATTACTTAAAGAGTTCTATAATATTATAAAATCAGATACTGCTTCAGCCAACGATAACGACAACAATAAAGAGAAAAAAGATAGTGATATTGAAGATATGTCTAAACTTAGGGTTATACTTAAAAATATATTTGAAAATAAAGATATCACTAAATTATTTGATGAAAATAATAGATATAAAGATCTACAGGAATTTCTAGAGTCTCAATTAACTAGTTTAGAAATGAAGCAGGCATATGATGAGATTAAATCAAAAATAGAGAAAAATAGGGGAGAAAATAAAGTTGGAACAAATATGTATTTCATTTATCAAAGATTGTGTGATTATACCCATATTTATGAAGAAATTTATAAAGATGGGGAAAAAATTAAAGGAGTAATAAAAATACCAATACATGCACATGAACCAACTTTTGATAACTTTGATGAACCAAATAATTTGTTTAATCTAATATGTGGATTATATATTATTTTTCTGGTTGTAAGTATTGAACTATTACACAATAACCAAGAAATTGCTGATAAAGAATATAATGAAATAAAAGAACGGTTTAATCAATAATTAGTAGATACTTAAAGAGTACACTTTTCAGTACTTAGCATTATCCCCCCATTATAGATAGTGGGTATAGTATATTTCTCTCTTAATTTCACTCCCTCGCTAGCATATACACAAAAGTATATACTTCGCATAATTCATGCCTAAATCATTCAAAATTAATCTCTAATTTATATAGGCTTTATCTATTAGCCTTCTAAGAGTAAAGTAAGAGTTATCTTGAAGTCATCTGAGAGAAAAATCACTAATTAGTGAGTCCGTAAAAAGTGGAAAAGTTCGAGAACTCGAGGTTCTAATTGGAGGTTTATGATACTTTGATAAGATAAAGTAAGTAAATAGTGAGTCATTACAAGTGATTTAGTCTCTTACTTCCTCTTCTCTTCTACCTCTTCTGAATATAAAGAAAAGAATAACCAATATTATGGATAACGTTATTCCGATTGTTACTGAAGGCAGATTTTGGATAATGCTAAAAGAATTATTCGTATCGGTTATTGAAGCGTTTACAGCAGGAGTATCTTCACCATTCTTAGTTAATATGGTCTGGAAAGACCCCATTATAAAGAAAGCTACTACAACCACGATGCCAACCACCAGCAATGATATCGCAAAGCCTGACAGATCACCAACGCCAATTTGTCCTCTTTTGGACGATAATATTTTGATTTTGACTTTCATAATTCTCCTCTGTATGTTTTTCGGAAGTATTGCTTCTTTCCTATAATTTGATATCATACATATTGATATTTAAACTTAGCTATTAAACCAACTACCACACCAATTTTTCATTTTTAGAATTTGGCTTATTTGTTATGCCTATTGTATAATATTACAGCCGATTAAAAGCCTTAAATTAAATAGCAGTGATTTAGTTTCATGATAGACAAGGACAAGATAAAGCAGTTAATAGATAAGTACTACGCTCTAAAAGAGGAAGGGAAATTAAAAGATTATAACGAGGAAGCGACAAAAAAAGGTTTTATTGAGCCTTTATTCCGTGCTTTGGATTGGGATATTGAGAATCTAAATGAAGTTTCTGTCGAAGAAACAATATCAAAGAAAAGAGTTGATTACGGATTTAGAGTAGATGGCATACCTAAATTCTTTTTAGAAGCTAAGTCATTACGTGAGGATGACATAATACAGCTAAGATACGTAGAACAAGCAATAGATTATGCCTGGATGAAATCATGTACTTGGGCAATTTTGACAAATTTCAGAACATTAGTGGTATATAATGCTGAACAGAAAAGCTCTGACCCTAGAATGAACCGGTTCCTTATTTTTATAGAGCCTAAAGACTACCTAGAGAAGATAGACGAATTGATGCTTTTGTCTAAAGAATCAATAAAAAAGGGAGAGTTAGATAAAAAAGCTGAGTATGTAGGTAAGAAGGAATTAAAGAAATCAATAGATACCGCACTTTTAGATGATATTACGAATTTTAGAGAAATCCTGTATAATAATATAAAAATCAACAATAAAAACAGAAATTTAAGTGATGAAGATATTGAAGAAGCAGTTCAAAGAATAATAGATAGGATGATATTTATTAGAAACGCTGAGGATAGAGGACTTGAGCCGGAAGAGTTAAGGTCTAAGGTAAGAGAATGGTCAAGCTCTGAAATTGGACATCTTCTGAATCAACTTAATAAACTTTATAACCGTTTCGACAAAGATTATGACAGTAAATTATTTGAGTATAACCTATGTGATGATCTAAAAATAGATGACGATATTTTAAAAGAGGTAATTAATGGCCTTTATGAATCTAGAGATGGACTTTATAGATATGACTTTTCTTTAATATCTGCAGACATACTTGGAAATATATATGAGCAGTATCTTGGCAGGATTCTTAAAAAAGTAGGTAAAACTAGTAAGTTGGAAGCAAGTAAAGCTAAGAGAAAAAGTGAGGGTATCTACTATACACCAACTTATATTGTAGATTATATAGTCAAGAACACTGTTGGAGAATATATAAAGACCCACAAGGAAAAAGATATCGAGAACGTAAAAATTCTAGATCCA
>JAJZKH010000068.1 GCA_021850955.1 Microcaldota archaeon | reverse complement strand
TGGTCATATAGAAGTGACAAGTACATGAGAAATGTAAAGGAAATAGAAGCAACAGAACCTGAGTTGCCACAACCACATGAGTCTTGTTCAACATTTTTAGAAGAAGATTGTGATGTAGTAGAGGTCATTACTGAAGACATTGGAGGTACTACCTCTTTTGATGTGCCTTTTGCTGAGCGTATTTTTTGTGCTTCTGCAATATTTACAGGCAATGTAAAGTAGTCCAACATCTTTGCATATGTCCTTTGGTAAGGTTCTGTTGCTTCTATTTCCTTTACATTTCTCATGTACTTGTCACTTCTATATGACCAATCATGATGCATGTTTTCCCATTCTTTTGATGGTATACTGTACTGCTTTTGTATCTTATCTCTGTAAACTTCTGGGAATACATTAAATGTACAGAATGGCAACACTCTTCCATCAGGCATTGAGTAGTGTATATCACACTTTTCAACTCTTTTTATATCGTATGAGTACTCATCTTGGAAGTGCATCATTCCTAAAAATAATGATTTTAATTGGAATGAACCCATTGATGAAAAGTCATGTTTGAAGATTACTGACATAAGCATTCTTGTAAAGTTTACAGACTTTGGTTGCTTTTCTTTGTCTATGTATCTTCTCATTCCTGAAACTGCTTTCAGTGCTATTAATTTTCTTTGCAACATTGATTTTCCTGACATTTCATTTACAGATTCTTGTAGGTGCTCTAGCAAACCCGCTGCATCAACGAATCTTGTGAGTGGTATTATCTTGTTGTCTTTGTCTGTAAAGATGTATGAACCTGCTCCGCATGCGAAATGTATTGAAAGATCATACTTGTATTCACCAGTTAAAGCTTCAATGAACTTGTTTATTCCACCTACATAAGGAACTGAGAACCAATCATCTTTTGTTATTACACCGTTTGTTTGTTCTTCTATTAACTTTATTGCTCCTGGAATAGTTATTCTTTGCTTTTCTCTTTGTCTTGTTGGCATTCTTCCTACTAATGAAACAGGCTGGAAGTTAACTGCTTTTACAACATCAGAGTTGTTTAATGCAAAGTTAATTATGTTTGACAACTCTCCATCATTTATTGTTCTTATTACTGTAGGTACTAGCACTACTCCAATACCTGCTTTTCTTGCTGCATCAAGTGTAGCTGGTGCTTCCCAGTGGTTTTTAGGGTTAGCTCTCTTGCTTACACCGTCGAAGCTCATGTAAAGAGTACTTACGCCAGCATGCCTTAATTTTATTGCGTACTCTGGATGGTTAGCTAAGTTTATACCAGTAGTGTTTAATTGTATTTGATCAAAACCTGCTTTCTTTGCTAATCCTACTATCTCGACTAGATCACTTCTCATTGTAGGTTCTCCACCAGTAATTTGAAGTGCATTAGCTGGAATAGGCTTTTGTGACTTTAGCTCTACAAAGATTTTATTAAGCTCTTCTTTTGTAGGCTCGTAAATAGGCTCACCTTCTTTAGCATAGAAGAAACAGTACCAGCAGCTTAAGTGGCATCTGTTTGTTATTACAACATTGGCTAAACCCGTATGAGATTTATGCCTTTCACATATACCACAGTCAAAAGGACAGTTTTCTCCTTTATTTATGTAATTAGGATTGTCAAACCCTCTTCCGAAGTAATTGTAATTTTTCATTCTCATGTACATGTCATAGTCTTCCCAATACTTTTCGATAGCCCAGCCATGATCAGGACAGAACTTTCTAATCATTACATTCTCTGCGTCTTTGTAAATTGTTCCGTCTACTATCAATTTACATTCAGGACAGACTGTTTTTGTTCTCTCTAGAACAGGCATCTTGTTTATTTCTTCCATTGTTCTATGATATGGCGCTAAATGTGGCTCTTCTTTTGATATTGTCACTTGATTATTTGTTATTACCATCTTCTGATTATTAACAGAAGATCCTACCGAATTCAAATTTTTGTTATCCATTACAATACCTTATATATAATACGTACTATAAAAGATTTAAACCATTAACCTATTTAAATATTAGCATAGGTCAGGCATATCTTGATATTATATTAATTTTCATATCTATGAAATAATGATAGTTGCAGGAAATGATATGCCGGTGGTGTAGCTCTGGCAATAATGCAGAAAACTATATTTATCTTTAACAGATAGACATTGGTAAATTTTCGGATTTGTTAGAGCCCTTATATGATTTAGTGGTTGGAGATGTCACAATAAGTCTTCAGCGGTTACTATACCAACTATGGACCTTCCATGTACAACAATAATTGCAGGAAATTGCTTAAGTATATTACTTGCAATACTAATTGGAGTATTTTCACTTAATGTTGGAAATGGTTCATGCATTACATTTTTTACAGGAATATCCTTCCCAATGCCAATTAAATCGTTTGTAGTTATGGCTCCAACGACCTTTTCATCTTCAAATATTGGAAATTGGGATATTGAATGTTTTTTGGCTAAACGTATTATTTTGCTTATTGTATCTGAAGTACTTAATAAAATAACATTTTTCCTCATTATTTCGGATAGTGTTTTTTCTTTTTTGTATTCATATTCTTCCAATAATTCAAATAAATTACATGCAGTTTTATAATTAGGTATTACAACTCCTCGCTCTATTTTTGTAAGCAATGATTGACTTATACCTGCTTTTTTAGATAACTCTTTCTGAGTTATGCCTAACCGTTTACGTTTTAAATAAATTGTAGATAACTCAGGAAACATAAAAACAATAATATTTAAATCATAAAGACTTTAAATCTTCTCATAAAATATTCAAATATGAATAAATATTACAGAAAATATTAAATATAAGTAAATAAAATTACAAGTATGGAGTTTAGAGGATTGGTGGAAGATAAAGAAAAATTTACGGGAAATGTCAGATCTTATACATTAGAAGAACTGAAATCGATTTCTAGAGATACTGAAAATAAAATTCCTAAAAGTAGGTATCCTAGAAGCGGTTTGGAAGAATTAAAATTATTTGAGAGAAAAGTTGCTAATTTATTAGAGATAGATTCTAAAAATTTACTTGCTTTTACCTTTGGAATGGCAGCTGTAGTAACTGCAATAGAAAGTGCTTCTCCAAGCAATGGGACCATAATTTTACATGGAAAAAATGAGTATTCCAACAATAGAAATTATATATCTAAAACACTTCACAAAAGAGGAATAAAAAATATTGAAGTAGAGTCTTATGAAATAAATAAACTTGAATTAGAGATAGAAAAAAATAAACCAAACATAATATTTTTAGAAACGGTTGGAAATGGAGTTAAGATGCCGGTTTTAGATCTAGAAAAATTTTTCCAAATTAAATACATAAAAGAAAAAAAACCATTAATTATTTTGGACAACACGCTTGCCGCAGGAATAATTAAGCCTAAACAGATATTAAGTTTTGAAGGAGATATAATAGGCGTAGAGAGTGGTTTAAAGTTTTATACTAAACACAGAGGTGCTTTTGGTTTTCTATATACGAATAATATTAATTTAATTCAGAATTTAGAAGAGTATAGAAAACAAACAGGGAAAACTCCAGATTTATATCAAACAAATTTAATAAGTAGTAAACTTATAGGAAGGTGGGAATTTTTATTAAGAAATGAGATAATTTTCAGGAATGCAAAGATAATTGCAAGTATGTGCAATGAAGTGTGTAATGAGAATTCTTCTTTTTCAGTTCATTATCCGAATATACCTGTCCATGAGAATTATGACTTTGTAAAACAAAAGTTTCCAAATGGTAGTGCTCCATTGTTTTTTATACAGCCAAAAAATGGAATAACTGAGCTTCAATTGACCGAGGAACTATTAAAAAATGAGGTAATAAAAAATTCTTGTGAAGTAATAGAAAGTTTCGGGTATGATTTTACAGCTATCTGGCCAAATTTGGATATGAATTTTGTAAGGATATCTGCAGGCACTGAAAAAGAAAATGAAGTAATTGAGATAGGCAATGCATTTAAAGAATCTTTGAGACAATTTTCTTAAAAATAATAGTTTTTGTTTAGAAAAATAGATTACAATTTATTTATGAATTTTTACGATTTAAGTATTATTTTTTAAAGCAAGTTTTCTTTACAAAAGGTTATTTTCTACCTAAAAATTTTAAAAGAGCCATTATATTGCACAATTTAGATGGATTATTAGTTACACTCAAATGAATAGCCTCATTTACTGCCCCAGAATAAAGTTCTTCGTATTCTTTATGGCTAATTTGTTTTTCTGAATTATGAGAAAATGATCTAACATCATAATCTTTATATTCGATATCTTTTTTGTAACATATAAGTGAAGGCAGTATGTCATAAGGAGAGGTATTTGCGTATAAAACGTAACGTGACTCAAAAAACTGAGTATAATAATCTGTAGCGACATAAAGAGAAGAGAGATTATTTCCGCTATGGACAAATAATGTTTCCTCTATTTTTCCTTTCCCATAATTAAGAGTTCCGTTATCATTATATGAGTAATAATTGGATAATTTAGAGTTATTACCACTTATAAAAAATCTTATTCCTTTGAATTTTTCTTTTAGATCTGGATTTTTTACCATAACCGTTAAAATTTCTTTCAAAGAAAGTGGTCTTAAATTATATTTATCAAATAATCTTTGAGATCTTTCATAGTTTAGATCTTCTATATTTGCGATTAAAACTCTTGTGTTTTTAAATTCTTTAAAAGGATTTTTTATTGAAGTACTGATATTTGTAAGGATATCTGCAGGCACTGAA
>JAJZKH010000067.1 GCA_021850955.1 Microcaldota archaeon | reverse complement strand
GCTTGTCATACCTTCTGTTTTGCTACTAATAAACAATCTATTTAAATTATCTTCCTCTCGCATAGTAATCATCTATACATAGAAGGTTTGGGATTTATAGATTATTAACTTTCTGATTCTCTTAATCCATTTAAATACAAAGCTTTTTAAAATGAGATGAGAGGGATTATACTAGCAGGAGGAAATGGTACTCGCTTGCATCCTCTCACGAAAGTTACAAATAAACACTTGCTACCTGTGTACAATAAGCCAATGATTTACTATCCAATAGAGACGTTAGTAAATGCAGGGATAACAGATATAATCATAGTTACAGGTAGGGAGCATGCAGGTAATTTTCTTAATTTATTAGGCTCGGGTATCGATTTCGGAGCACATTTTTATTATGTACTACAGAATGAAGCGGGAGGAATAGCACAAGCTTTAGGTCTAACAGAAGGTATGACAAGCAATGAAAATGTAACTGTTATTCTAGGAGATAATATCATATTGGATGATATATCAGAATATGTAAAGGATTTTAAGAGTGGTTCAACTATTTTCATAAAAAAGGTGCCAGATCCAAACCGTTTTGGTGTGCCAGTTTTTGATAGTTCTGGCGATAAGATAATTAGAATAGAAGAAAAACCTAAAGAACCAAAATCATCATATGCAGTTACTGGTCTTTATATTTATGATTCTAGTGTCTTCTCAAAAATAAGGACTCTAAAACCCTCTGCGAGAGGAGAATTAGAAGTTACTGATCTAAATAATCTGTATTTAGAAGAGAAGAAATTAAACTATGTTACTTTGGAGGGACCTTGGTTAGATGCAGGCACTTTTGAAAGCTTACTAGACTCATCAAAGATTGTAAAAGATTTGCAAGATAGGCAGTCTAGTTAAAGATACTTATTTTTTATTTCAATCAGGTTTTTTCTTATACTGTTTATTTTATATAACTTTGATATCTTTTCTGTGTTTAGAAACGTTTTCTTCGGTCTCTTTGCTGTTAACTTAAAGTCATCCAGTTTAACCCCATTTATGTTAGATGTATCAAAATTAAATACTTCTGCTATCAATTTTGAAAATTCATATCTGCTAAGGTTTTCTTTGGAAGCTAAGTGAAAGATCCCTTTCGAATCAGAAGTCACTAAATTCTCTATCGCAGGGGCTATATCCTCAACGTAGGTAGGAGATATTATTTGGTCTATTGCGGCGTTAAACGATTTATTATCCTTTAAGTTTCTTATTACTGATTCAAAGAAGACACCTTTGTTTTTAGCAAGGTTTATCCCATACGGCATCTCTATTCTGAGAATTATCGAATCATATTTAAGGGCGTTTTGCTCCCCCAATAATTTACTCTTACCATACTCATTTATTGGATTAGGCATATCTTCTTCCTTGTAACCCCCTATTTTACCATCAAAGACATAATCCGTTGATATTTGGACAAATTTTGCGTTTATTCTGCTAGCCGAGGAGGCTAACCACTCTACGGAAGTGCCATTTACTATGTTCGCCAAGTCTTTTTCTTTTTCACAGAGATCTACATCAGCAATTGCAGCAGAATTTATAACAACATCCGGCTTTATTTTTTCAAACAAATCTGCAACTTCGTTTTCTTTTGTTATGTCTAGCTTTAAAAACCCATTTTTTTCATTAAATGAAGTTTTTATTGCATTCATGTATTTAGCTAAATACCATCCTACGAAACCGCTTCCACCTATAACCAGAATTTTCATTTTAGTTCCTTTAACGTAGGCCATTTTTTGTCTTTATTTGAAAGAAGAGGGTTTTTTATTGGCCAATCTATTTCGACAGTTTTATCAGACCAAATCAAGCCACCTTCTTGTTCTGGAGCATATTTATTATCAATGTTATACAGAACTTCTGCGAATTCGCTAAGAACCTCAAAACCGTGTGCGAACCCTCTTGGGATGTACAACATATCTTTGTTCTGATCATTTAGTTTTACTCCAACATACTTACCAAAAGTACTGGAATCCGGTCTAATATCTACTGCCACATCGAAAATTTCACCAATGACACATTTTACGAGTTTGGCTTGAGCATATTTCCCTTTCTGGAAGTGTAATCCTCTTAGGACACCTTTGGATGATTTAGACTGGTTAGATTGTACTATACCAAATTTTACATCATTTTTATTAAAAGAATTCTTTTCATAAGTTTCTAAAAAAAACCCTCTGGAATCCTCGAATACTTTTGGAATTATTAACACAACATCCTTTACTGGAAAAGTTTCGAATTCGAATGGCATAGCTATTTCAATTTATTTTTATATCTTTTTAAGTTCTTTATATAATAATTTATAGTCACTTCCAAGCTTTCATCAAAACTAAATAGAGGTTTCCAGCCAAGTTTTCTTTTTATTTTTGTTGAATCTATCGCATATCTAACGTCGTGACCTGGTCTATCCGCTACGAATTTTATTATATTCTCATTGATTTTCAGCTTAGAGAGTATCTTTTTAACAACATCAATATTATGACGTTCATTGTTAACACCTATCAAATACGTTTCTCCATAAACACCTTTATTTAATATCTTATCAATAGCGGAGCAGTGATCATCAACGTATATCCAATCTCTGATTTGAAGACCGTTTCCGTATATCGGGACCGTATTACCTAATATCGCATTTATTATAGTTTTTGGTATTAACTTTTCAGGATGTTGGTAGAGTCCATAATTATTACTGCAGTTTGATATCGTGATTGGCAAGTCATACGTGTTATAATATGCATTTGCTAAATGATCTGCAGAAGCTTTTGTGGCGGCATAAGGATTTTTGGGGGCGTATTTTGATGTCTCCTTAAATTTCTTAGAAGACCCTAACTTTAAGGATCCATAAACTTCGTCAGTTGATACTTGATGGAAACGTATTTTGTGTTTTTTAGAAACTTCCAATAAGTTATGTACTCCAGTGATATTTGATCGTAAAAAATTACTTGAATCTGCTATTGACCTGTCAACATGAGATTCAGCGGCAAAGTTTATAATTGCATCAACTTTACTAGCAACCCTCTCAACAGTGTTCTTGTTGGATATATCACCCTTTATGAACGAATAATTTTTATTTGTTTTTACATCCATTAAATTGTGTGGATCTGCCGCATAAGTAAGCTTATCTAAATTAATTATTTTGTCGGTAGGGTACCTTTTAACCCAGTAGTGGATGAAATTAGCACCTATAAATCCCGCACCACCTGTAACAAGTAATTTCATATTATATTATAATTATACTTTATTTTCGATAGCATTTACTATTTGTATTATAATCTAATTATAGCATTTATTAATTTAGAGCGCGGGTAGTACTTATTCAAGTGTAATACTTCTTGCATTATTTTTGGATGTTTAAGTTTCGGAATTTTTATTGGATTTTTAACAATAAGATTGCCTCTTTGATTTTCAGATAATCTATATGCTAATACTCTATAAAATTCAGAAACACTTATTTTTTTTTGCAGTAATTTATCAACAAATTTCTCTTCCTTTGTGAATGTATCAGAAATTGAAGTGTAAACCATTTTATGTCCAATTAATTTTCGTTTTATATCTTGAGGGAAAATACGTCCATATCTGAAAATTGATTTCGACAAAGGAACAGGCAAAATATCATTTGGATAACCTCTTAAGAACCGCATTGGTAGTGTCCTGTACTTTAGGTAGTTATATGATAACGCAGCCATACTACTTAGAAACCATTTTAGATTAACATCTTTTAATATAAGTAAACTAGTACTGTCTCCGTGTACTGCTACATTTCTATTTAATTTTGCAAGTCTGATTCTCCAGTCAAAATCTATCAATCTGTCACCAACCATAAGTTGGTAAGGTAGTATATATGCCCTAATTTTACTTAATTGTTCTACAAATATCCTAAATTCAGCATAACAATCTTCATGTACTACTTCATTTGCCTGAAGTTCAAAAACATAACTATTTTCGTGGGTTTCATTCATTTTTATTAACTCTAGGGCTTGTTCATGCATTGATCCAATAACGCGTCCTCTTTTATTAGAAACTTTGTCAGAGGTCCAGCTCTTTTTAGAAATTATTATTTTTTTGTTTTTTGTTAATTTTTCTAATATTTTTTCAGTTCCATCATTTGAGTTTCCATCGATAATATACAATTTATCCCCAAAATTTAGAAACGAATATATCGCTTCTAAAAATGGATATCCTTGAGATAAAGGATTTTTTAATGCAGTAAATCCTATAATTTTATTATTCATATATCGTAATAATCATATTGGTTTATAACTATACAATAATAGTTTTATTATATATAATGGTATAAAAGATGCATTAAAGTTAATGGTGAAAAACGAAGACGTTTACGGAACAAAGTTTAAAGGCACAAGATATGACATTGGAACTAAGGAATTGTGGGTAAAGACATTTCTTGAATTTGCTAAAAAAGACACTAGATTTAAAAACCTATTTTAATATAAGAATAAATTTTGAACTTCATCGAATTCAATATCTTTAGGCCGCATTATTCTTTCGTAATGTACAACTTTATAACCAAAACCAGACAAGAATTTTATACACTGTTCTTTAAGCGCTTTTGTATGTACTTCCAATATTATTTTTGGATGATATGTCTTTATTGTTTCGATCGCCCCTCTTAAAACATCCATTTCAAATCCCTCTACGTCTATTTTCAATATATTCGGCTTTAGCCTATAAGAATCCAACGTTTTAACGGTCGTATTCTGCTTTTCCCCTTTACCAAGACTATTCATCATGTCCCCTGAAAATGAAATTTGTACAGTTTTCCGCCTGTCACCAATGGCAACGTTATAGGCGATTATCCCGTTATTTAATTTATTCACTTTGATGTTGTTTTTTATTATTTTGAAATTGCTTCTTAATGGTTCAAACGTA
>JAJZKH010000003.1 GCA_021850955.1 Microcaldota archaeon | reverse complement strand
CACCCAGATAGAAATAGCGGAAAAGATGCCGAGGAAAAAATCCAAAAAAATAAAGGAGGCTTACGCAGTATTAGGTAATGAAGATAAAAGAAAACAGTACGATGCATATGGCCCTGAAAGGTTTAATCAACAGTACAGTGAAGAAGATATCTTTAGAGGCTTTAACATTAATGATATCTTCAAGGACATGGGCTTCAACATTGATTTTGGCAATGGAAGATTCTCTTATGGTGAAAATGCTAGAGGAAATGACATCATTTACAGAATGCGTTTAAGTTTTATCGAATCAGCAAAAGGAGTAGATAAAGCAATAGAAGTAAAGCATATAGGAAAGTGTACTAACTGTTCAGGTTCAGGAGGAGAACCAGGATCGAAAGTTGTTAAATGTAATATTTGTAGAGGTTCTGGAAGTGTTAGAAGAGTAGTAAATACTTTTTTTGGAGCTATGCAAACTGTAACAACATGTAATGAGTGTGGTGGAGCAGGAAGTTTCTTTGAAAAGAAATGTAAAGAGTGTAGAGGAAAAGGCGGTGTTTACAAAACAGAAAAGGTTGATGTGAAGATACCCCCGGGAGTAAAAGACGGTATGCGACTCAGATTAGAAGAGATGGGCGATTATAGTAAACATGGTTCTGGAAGCATTTACATAGATATTGCAGTAACAAAAGACGAAACATTTGAAAGAGAAGGAGACAATATATACACAACATTTAAGATCCCATTCTATACGGCAATAATTGGAGGAGATATTGAAGTACCGACACTAGATGGCGTTAAAAAAATAAGCATAAGTCCAGGAACTCAGAACAACTCAGAGATAAAGTTAAAGAATCAGGGAATAAGAAGATTGGGAACACAATCGTATGGAGATGAGATAGTTACACTAGAGATAGACATACCAAAAACAATAACAAAGCAAGAAGAAGATCTTATAAAAAAATTTAAGGACATTCATGGTGCAAGTCCAAAGGACAAAAAGAAGTTTAACATTTTCTAATTTTATTTAAATATAATATATTCTAGTAATACCATAGTTAAAAACAAAGATATAAATTCTTAAATACCTTACCATAAATGTGGTAGGATGAATCTGGTTAAAAGTGGGAATACTTCTTCAAGTAATAAAAATATAGTTCAAAATAAAGTAGAAACCGCAGATAAAAATTACTTAAAAATTGTTAATCAAATATTAAATTTTGGAAAATGGAAACAAAATAGAACAGGAATTAAAACACTTGCAATTGCAGGTGCTATGTTTGAACATGATATGAAAGAAGGTTTCCCATTACTTACAACTAAAAAGATGCCATTCAAGGTAATAGCATCTGAACTCGAGTTTTTTATAAAAGGAAAAACAGATAAAAAGTGGTTGCAAGAACACAACAACCACATATGGGATGAGTGGGCTTCTCCTAAAAAAGCAAAGTACGGACACGATGAAGAATCAAAGAAAAAAATGTTTGAAGAGAATGATTTAGGACCAATTTATGGTTTCCAATGGAGACATTTTGACGGAGCTTATCAAGGTTTAAATCAAGACTACAAAAATGAAGGTGTAGATCAACTTGCAAATGTAGTTAAAAAACTTAAAGAAGATCCAACAGATAGAAGAATGATTGTTTCTGCATGGAATCCTAAACAAATAAGCGAGATGGCATTACCACCTTGTCATTATGGTTTTCAAGTCACAGTAATAAATGATGAAGTAAACTTATTATGGAATCAACGTTCAGTAGATACAATGTTAGGATTACCATTTAACATTGCAAGCTATGGTTTACTGCTCCATCTTTTAGCTAAAGAAGCTCAATTAAAAGAGGGTAGATTAATAGGATTTTTAGGTGATGTTCACATATATGAAAATCATGTGGAAGGAGCGAAGGAACAATTGCAAAGAGATCCCAATAAGTTTAAATCACCAATAATTAAAACAGATGAATTTACAGATATTTTCAATTGGAAGTGTGAGAGTACACGAATTGAAAACTATGAAAGTTATCCCAAAATAAACTTTGATATAGCGGTTTAAATGGAACTAAATATGATAGTAGCAATGTCAATAAATGGCGTAATAGGTAAAAACAATAAAGTACCTTGGAGAATAAAAGATGATATGCTTTTGTTCAAGGGTTTAACAACAAATAGAACAGTAATTATGGGAAAAAATACATGGCTTTCTTTGCCAGATACATTCAGACCTTTGCCAAATAGAAATAATATAATAGTTAGTAAAACTCTACCTGAACAAGAAGGAGCTTTTGTATGTAAAAGCATAGAAGAAGCAGTAGATTTTTCTAAGAGATTTATGGTTGATGTTTTTTGTGTTGGAGGTGCAAAGATTTACGAACAGATGCTTCCAATTACACAGGTACTACACATATCATTAGTAAAAAGTATTTATGAAGGAGACACTTATTTTCCTAAAGTAAATTATGATGAGTGGGAATTAAAAAATAAAACTGATTTTGAAGAGTTTACATACAACAGATACGAAAGAAAAGAAAAAATAAATCCATTTAAATTTTAAAAAAATAATTAATTAAATAGTGTAATAACTACATTTAAAGAAATCATTAATTCATTATTACATTTAATTTCATTACTCTGTTAATGCTCACAACTCCATATTTGAGTATAATGGAAACTTCGATGTCAATTCATTAACTGATTGTCTAATTTTTTTAATTTCATCGTTTTCATTTAGATGTTCTCTGAATTGTTTGATATGAGCTAAGCGTTCTTCTTTTGACTCTGGAAGTTTATTCTCTTTTATTGAAGAAAGTACTTGTGCTATGTAAATTGCAATCTCTTTCATCTCTGATTCTTTCATTCCACGAGACGTTACTGCAGGGGTTCCCATTCTAATACCGCTAGGATAAAATGGTGATGAACGCTCACCAGGAACTGTATTTTTGTTTAAGGTTATTCCTGCTTTGTCTAGTGCTTCTTGTGCAAAAACTCCAAACCCTGGAGATATATCGCTTAAATCAGCTAAAACCATATGATTATCAGTTCCCTTAGTAACTAACTTTATTCCTTGTTCCATTAACGATGATGCTAGTGCTTTTGCATTTGCAACTACTTGTTTTGCATATGATACAAACTCAGGAGTCGATGCCTGTTTAAGAGCTATTGCAATTGCAGCAGTTATATGATCATGAGGACCGCCTTGCATTCCTGGAAAAACAGATTTATCTATCTTTGAAGGAAGCTCAGGATCTTTTGATATGCCTTTTTTAGTTATCATTATCATTGCACCCCTAGGACCACGTAGTGTTTTGTGTGTTGTTGTAGTAACTATATCCACATAATTAACTGGACTATCATGTACTCCTGCAATTACCAAACCAGATATATGTGAGATATCAGCAGCTAAGTATGCACCTACAGAATCAGCTATCTCTGCAAACTCCTTGAATGGAAGTTTTCTTACATAAGCCGTAGAACCTACCCAGATTAACTTTGGTTTGTTCTTTTCTGCAAGCTCTCTTACTTCTTCTAAATTAATGTAGCCATCTGTTTTTACACCATACTGAATACTTTTGAATAACTTACCTGTTGCACTTGAACTCCAACCGTGAGTTAAGTGTCCTCCTGAAGTTAAACTTTGACCCATAACTACATCTCCAGCTGAACATAATGAGAGATAAACCTCCATATTTGCAGGAGAACCTGAGTAAGGCTGAACATTTACATACTCAACTTTGAATAAAGATTTAGCACGAGAAATTGCAAGTTTTTCAATCTCATCGATAAACTCATTTCCACCATAGTATCTTTTTCCAGGATAACCTTCTGAATATTTATTTGTAAGGACACTGCCCATAGCTTGCATTACTGCACTTGATGTAAAGTTTTCAGAAGGTATTAACTCGATAGAGCTTCTTTGTCTGTCCAGCTCATTTTTCATCAATGAAAAAATTTCCCCATCTTGTTCCTTTACTTCTGACAGCCAACCCATCATATCAACCCATTTTTATTTTTAATTAATTTTTTTAGTGTTAAAAGTAAAGCACCCATCGATACTACTGCAACTACAATGAATAGTGTTATAAAAAATGTTTGATTTGGCGCTTCAAGTAAAAAGAATATTGCAAATGCGATACTTATGAATGAAAATAATGGAGGTATTGCTGGTAATCCAACTTTATACTTTCTTAAAATAAACATTGTTGTCAAAACCCCTAAACCAGAGAAGACAACAACCAATGTTGAAAGGAATAGATTTGCTATTGCCGCATATGCGCCAGTAGCTATAGCAGCAGGAAGCATTATATCCCCATTACCTAACATTATACTTGAAAGAGTAGGAACACTTCCTCTTTTAACTATTTCTTTTAAATGTTCAGAATAATGTTTGTTCTTTTTTACAAAGTTATTAAACTCAGATATTTCTTTTTTGTTTAATTCTTTTTTTGGTATTGCTTCGATATCTGAAGAGCTTATCATAAATGCGAGATTCATATTTACTGCTTGCTTTGCCATAGGTATCATGAACTTCATAACAAAAACTGCAAGATAATCATAAACTGCAAATGCAGCCATTAATAAATAAAGGAGAAGAATATTTCCAAAGCCAACTCCTATTAAAGTACCTAGTCCAACACTGCTTAAAAGTGTTGTTATATTTCTTATTTTAGGACTTTGACTTTCTTTAGTTTTAATAAATAAAAGTATTAATGAAAGTATAAACGCAGTTGTAAGTCCATAAAGAATTGGAATGTAACTCCCAAAAAGTGACATTATTATAAGAAAAAAGAATGTTCCTGAACCTAAGATTATTATATAACCTTCTAAGATTTTGAATATTGTATTGTTTTTGTATAGCTTGAAGATGAATGAAAAGATTAATGCTATTACAACTATATCGAGGATTATTGAAACTATAGTGCTAAGAACATTTGTAGGAGATGCAATTATATTTTCTAATCTAAAGGCATAAGGTAAACCCAAAATTATTAGAAATAACGCAAGCAGTTGTCCTAAAAGAAATAATGAAAAAATACTAACTATCTGTCTATTTTCTATTTTTCTTTCTATCTAATACACCTTACTTAATCATCACTTCTCTTTACAATTTTTATAATACCTTGTCTTGGACTAAATACATCTCCAGTTCTTTCTAACTCAAGAAGATACTTGCTTGTTGTGTTTCTATCTATTCCTAACTTTTCTGCTTCTTCCAATATTCTTGCTATCTTTGCGTAATCTTCTTCATCTTCTAATCGTTTAATAACATTTAATAAATTATTCATCTTGTCTACTTTCTCCCTGGGCATTCCGGTTAATAAAGTATCAATATCTTTTCTTCCGCCCCTGTCAACTGCTAAACTCGTAAGCATATGATCAAGAAGGAATATTGCTAAATCTGCATCTTTCTTTTCTATCTTATCTGCAAGACGTGACTTTGCACTAGCTTCAGAAAGTCTAACTAAACCTTCTATCTGACGAGGTGTAATTGGAACTGCTCCTTGCTTCATCCCTATCTTTCTTAACTCAACGTAATAATTTTGAATTGTTTGACTTGCTTCGTTATCTAATCGTGGTTTGACATTTTTACGCGCATATGCAACATACTTTCTCAAGAGATCTGTGCTAATTGGTTGTTTATCTACTTGTTCATACTCTTTTTCATTAGCTATCTCTGCACCTGCAGCTGCATGCTGTATCATAATATGACTCGCTATCTGTCTGTCACGTTCTTCATCTAATACATCAGTTATTGGAAAGATTAAATCAAATCTTGAAAGCAACGCAGGTGATATATTAAACTGCTCTGCTGGATACATGTTTTTATCGAATCTTCCATACTTAGGGTTCGCAGCGGCTAGTACAGATGTTTTAGCACTGAACTTAGCTACTATTCCTGCTTTGGCTACGCTTATGCTTTGTGACTCTAAAGCTTCTAGAAGTGCTGATTTATCTTCATCGCCTATTTTATCGAACTCGTCTATACTTACCTCACCACCAGAACCTAGTACAAGTGCTCCGGCCTTTAATGTCCAGCCTCCTTCTGAAAACTCATCTCTTTCAGCTGCAGCTGTAAGACCAGCACCGCTTGTTGATTTACCGCTTACATAGATACCCTTAGGGACTATCTCAGTTACTGCTTGTAAGAATCTTGTTTTTGCACTACCAGGGTCTCCTATTAACAACATGTGAATATCGCTTCTTATTACAGCACCGTCAACTAACCGTTTGTCAGGAGTGCCTCCAAAAAGTTGAAGTACCAACGCTTTCTTAATTTCATTGTGTCCATAAATTGATGGAGCTAATGACTTTGCTATTTTGTCAAAAACTTCAGGATCTTTTGATAAATCATGTATTATTATTTTATCGTCTTCTGTTATATCTAACTCAGCAAATTCCTTTTGTTTTGGTTTTATTGAAACAGCTTCAAAAAACATAGTAAATAAAATTTTATCTTCTTTACCTCTTGAGTTCCTCCTTGGTTTTATTCTAAGAATGCCAGTAATATCTATTCTATCTCCAGGGATTACTCTGTTAACTAAATCGTCCTCCATCCAGACTTCTAACTGCCAAGTAGGAGTGCTTCCTTTTAATCTTTCAAGGGGATCTTGTACAGCTAATCTTTGTAAGTTTGAGAAACGAGATCTTTCCGGATCTTGTTTTAATGACTTTCTTTTACATTGTGGACATATCTCTACAACTGTATCCCTTTCCATTTTTATTTCAATGACACTTGCACAAAATAAACATTTAAAATAACCAATATTTACTTTTGGGGTAATCTCAGATCTTTTAACTACTAATGAATCTAATGTTAAAAATTGCCCTATAAACTCAGAACCTACATCTTGTATCATAGGCGCTTGAGTAGTAACACCATAAAATCTTGCGTAAACAGGCTCTTTTGCTTCGGGATCAGGATTCATCTTTGATAATGCAGTATTAGCTATTGGTAAAAGCTCATCTGGCTTGTGTATTAACTGCAAGGCCATATCAGTATCGAATCTTTCTAAGTCATGCATATCTAAGTTAAGGCTTCTTGTTTTTGGGTAACTTATGTACATGTCCTTTATTTGTTCTGAGTAATAATTAGTCAAAAACTCGGAAAACTTCTCCTCTAATTCAGAGCTCGCTATTTCATCCACAGTATCACCCCTGTACATAGTGTTTATATTTCTAAAGGAATAAAAGAGTGTATTGTAAAAGGTTTTATCTCAAGTTTGGTGTTTTTTATTAAGTATTATATCACTACTCCAATATTTTATGTAACAAACAAGCCACATATAGGTACTGCGTATACTGTAATTATTGCGGATATTTTAGCTAGATGGCATAGATTAGCTGGAAATGATGTTTTCTTTCTTACTGGAACAGATGAACATGGAGAAAAGATAGAAGAAGCAGCTAAGAAAAGTAAAAAAACTCCTCAAGAATTAGTTGATGAAGTATCAGAAGATTATAAAAATTTGTGGAAAGATTTAGGAATAACAAATAATGATTTTATAAGAACAACTGATAAAAAACATGTTGAAACAGTAGGTAAATTTTTAACTGAGATTTATAAAAAAGGAGATATTTACAAGGGAGCGTATGAAGGTTGGTACTGCGTACCTGATGAAACTTTTATAACAGAGTTACAACTAGTTGATGGAAAGTGTCCAATTTGTGGAAGAGAAGTTAAAAAAGTAAAGGAAGAAAGTTACTTTTTTAAATTAAGTAAATATCAAGACAGACTTTTAGAACTTTATAATAAGAATCCTAAATTTTTAATGCCTAAGAATAAGTCTCAAGAGATAATAAATAGAGTTAAATCAGGATTAAATGATATAAGTATCTCAAGAAGCACAGTTAAATGGGGAGTAGAGCTTCCTATGGAAAAAGATCATACAGTTTATGTATGGTTTGATGCTTTAGTAAATTATCTTTCAGCTATAAACTGGCCAAATGAAAGTTATAAAAAATACTGGCCAGCTGATTTACATCTCGTCGGAAAAGAAATCAATTGGTTCCATTCTGTCATATGGCCAGCTATGTTATTTTCAATTGGTTTAGATGTTCCAAAAACAATATTCGCACATGGATGGTGGACAGTTGAAGGTAAAAAAATGTCTAAATCATTAGGAAATGTTGTAGACCCATTAGATATAATTAAAAAGTATGGAAATGATTCATTAAGATATTTTTATGTTAGAGAAATTCCATTAGGAGACGATGCTGATTTTTCTGAAAAAGCATTAATATCGAGGATAAATGGAGAGTTAGTTAATGATTTAGGTAATCTTGTTTACAGAACACTTACACTTGTTGAGAAGTTTTCTGGAGATATAAAAGGTAATAAAGAATTAGAAGAAAAAATCAATATTCAAAAGATAAACAATTATATGAATGATTTTGATACATTTAATGCAATAGAAGAAATTTGGTCAATAGTGAGAAATACAAATAAGTACATAAATGAAAAAGAAGCATGGAAGCTTTCTGGAGAAGAGTTAGGTTCAGTACTTTATAATTTATTAGAATCATTAAGGATAATATCTATACTTATCGCACCATTTATGCCAGAAACTTCCGAAAAAATAAGAAAACAATTAGGAAATAAAGTAGAAAATTTAAGTGATTGTACATTTAAGACATATACAGGAAAAGTTAAAAAAGAAGGACATTTATTTGAAAAAATAAAGTAGTTATATTTTCTTTAAAGAAATCGAAGCGAGTTCTCTCCACGAATAAATACTTCCTTGAGTAAGGTATAACTTTAATTTTTTGACTCTTATTTTTTTAAGATCTTTAAGTTCTTCGGATAATGAATCAACTAATTTTTGGCGTTCATCTTCGGAGATATTTGCATAAATTAAACTAATGTGCGGATTTGATTCGTTTATTTCAGATTTAAATACTGAAGTTGACTTTCTCTGGAAATCTTTGAAGTTTTCTGACATATTTAATGACAAAAATACACATTTAAAATATTCAGAATATTGATTAATACCGTTTACATCAACTTCAAACTCATTTGAATCTCTAAATGTTTTTTTGAACACATCTACTGAGTTATTTTTTAACTTTATTTTTTTACACAAAGTAATATGTGGTTCAAATAAAGGAGATCCATATTTTTGTGATAACCTAGAGATTATTGGATTAAGAATTGAGATAATATCTTTTGATGGTAAAAGCCATATTGAAGCTCCAACTCCTTCTTCAGAATTCATAATGTAATTAACTACATAGAATATAAAAACAGTTTACCAAAATAATTTTAGTTAATTACTAAATATTTTCTAGAGATAACTTTAAAATATACAATCATAAAAGTATATTGATTAAAAATGAAAAAGTATCTTTTTGTAGTTATCCTTGCTATTATTTTAATTTCTGTTTTTTTAATTTTTACATATATTAATTCAAATCCAAGTTCAAATAATGTAAACTTATCAAATGTAAATAAAACTTATTCGCAAAAGTTTTGCATCAACGCAGCAAACAACAACATAATAATGAACATTGCTTTAGCCAATGGAATAACATGTTTTAGAACAGATATTTCTTTTAGCAGTAGTAAAAATGCTACAATAATGAATGTAGTAAATAATAATGGAGAGTACTTAGGTATTTTAGATTATCAAACAGTTAATGCACAGCCTTCGCAAAATGGATGTGCTTCTGGATGTAATTGGTCTTTGTCTAATTGGAATAACAGCATTAGAGAAGCACTCAAAAAATATCCAAAAATTAATGAGTGGGAAATTTATAATGAACCTTTATTTGGTGAGTTTCAAAGCGGATATGAAAATGGAAGTGCATTACATTACTTTAATATGATTAAATCTGCTTATGAAATAATAAAACAAGTAGAACCAAACTCAACTATAGTTTGTTTTGGTGGTGCAGAGTTATTCCCAATAAGTACAGTCCAACAGGAATATTATTTTTATAAAAATGTCTGGAGTTATGGTGCAAGTAAGTACTGTGATGCAATATCAGTACATGCTTACAGTATGCCTATTTACAACTTAACACAAGATCCTTATCAAAACGTTTCCCTAAAACAAGTATACAACTTTACAATTAATTTGTATGAAAATCTTACTAAAAAACCTATTTGGATAACCGAAACAGGAATTCCTTCAAACAACTTTACAGTAGGAGTGAATCTTTCACAACAAAAACAAGCTTCATTTTTGACACAGGAATTCAACTTCTTCTCTGATTATCCATTTATAAAAAGAGTTTATTGGTATGATTTAATAGGTGGAACAGGAGCAGGTGCGGACTTTGGATTACTGAATGCAACTTCATTAAAAACAAAACCCGCATTTAACTCGTTTATTTATTTTATAAAAAACAGCAAAAAGTAACAAGTAGTCACAGATATATATCTAAAAAATAATATAAATATTGATTAAATGTTCAATGTTAATAAAAAACCAGTAAATAGAAATGTTAATGAGTTTTTCTTAGATTTTGGGAAGGAGTTTGCAAAAGAAGCTGGAAGTATAATTAGAGCTGATTTTAACAAAAAAGAATTTACTTTAAAAGAAGACAATACACCAGTAACTAAAACCGATGTAAAAATAAATGAAATGTTGATTGAAAAGGTTAGCTCTACTTTTAATACACATCAAGTCTTAGGTGAAGAGAGATCAGTTTTAAAAAGCAATGCAACTTATACATGGGTGTGTGATCCTTTAGATGGTACAATATCATTTTTACATGGTTCACCTACATGTTCATTCTCACTTGCTTTGTTAAAGAATGAAGTACCTATTATTGGCATTACAACTGATCCGTTTATGGATAGATTATATGTTGCAGGTTTAGGAAATGGTGCGACATTAAATGGTAAAAAAATATCGACCAGTAATAAAAATAAATTGAAAAATGCAGTAATAGGCATGAGTTACTGGCCAGGTGCGCAAATTGAGTTATTTAATGCGCATAAAAACTTAGTAAAAGCAGGAGCCTCTGTTTTAATGTTAGGATCAATAGTATACAGTGGAAATTTAGTTGCCTCTGGAGATTTCGACGCAGCAATTCATCCTGCAAGATTCACGTATGACAGTGCAGCTCTTTCTGTTATTATACCACAAGCAGGAGGAAAAGTTACTTCGTTAACAGGAAAGGAACAAAGATATGTAGATAATGAAATTTTTGGAGCAGTTATGAGTAATGGTTTAATAAATAAGGAGTTATTTGAAGTTTTAAGTAAAAGTATTAGGTAATTATTTATAGTAATCTAAAATCATTTTTGCAACATCAGAAGGATTGATAGTAGTATTATCAATTGTTAATGATTTGACAAAAGGAATTTCACTGGTTACATCACTTGTTGATACAAATTCCTCAAGAATTTTTTTATCAGTTAACTTACCAAAACTTTTTCTAGATTCATCTTGAACTCTATCCTTTAATTTTTCCATATTACAAATTAACCTAACGAAACATACTTCTCCGTTTTTTTCATTTAATATATTTATTATATTTTTAATAAAAGGATCATCTAAATTTTTAATATAAACAGAGGTCATAATTATATTTTCTACATTTACAGAAACTGCCTCTTTTAATAAATCTAGTCTGTATTTATCTATAAGCTCTCCAAATTTTTCATGGTCTCTTTTAAACATAGAAGATACAAAATCTATTGATAAGTGATTATGAAATATTTTACCGTTATTCAATTTAGATAACTCCTTTGAAACTGTAAGTTTTCCTACCCCCGGAGGTCCATAAATAAAAAATAATTTTGTCATAAAATTTTTAGTAATTCAAATTATAAAATAATTTGCTTTTTAATCAATAACTTTAAATATATTAAGATATAAAAGCTAAAATATAACTAGGTTATAGTTAGTGTTTTAATGGCAAATTTCATATTGACAGTAGTATTCTCATTCATAATGGGTTTTTCAATTTATTTATCTATGCCATTAATCATGAGAAAAAAAACTAGTAAAAACCTCATGTCACTGCTAAATGCTATTGCGATAGGCATTCTTATTTTCTTAATATCAGATATATTTTCAGGAGTTAGTAGTTATTTATACAAAAATAACTCATTATATGGCTATGGTGCAAATCCAGTAATAGGAATAGTATTTGCTTGTGCTTTAGCTATAGGCTTCTTTATGCTTTACTACTTTGAAAAAAATCCTAAAGGAGGTAGTACGGCAACTAAGTTATCTTTAATGATAGCTATAGGAATAGGTTTACAAAATCTTACAGAAGGTTTAGTGTTTGGTTCATTATCTGCAAATATAGGATTTCTTTCAGGTGCAGCATTAGTAGTTTTGATCGGTTTCATCTTACAAAATATAACAGAAGGATTCCCAATAGTTGCACCATTATTAAGAGAGGAAGAAAGAAATCCTTGGAAGATTTTAATATTACTTCTAATAGGGGGACTACCAACAGTTATAGGAGGAGTAACTGGTTTTTACTATAGCTCAAAAGTATTTGAGGTATTTTTCAGTGGCCTTGCAATAGGAACTATACTTTATGTTCTAATACCTATGATAAGACATCAATTGAAGGATATAGACGTTTTACGCCATAGAATTTTATACCTAGGAATATTTTTAGGATTTTTAATCGGATTCCTAGTAAATCTCATTTGATATCTTAAATTCTAAGTTTTTCAATTTACTCTAATTTTATAACTATGGAAAATAACAAAGATTTATGAATTTACTTATTTAATTAGGTTTGGTGTAAAAAATGATCTTCGTTGATGAAACAAAGAAAGCAATAGACATAATTTTGCTTAAAGATAAAACTCCGAAAGCAATGGGCGTTGCACAAGGTTTAGGATTTTACTATAAAGCTTCGTTAATTCCGTTGATACTTGCTGTAATAGTTGCTGCTTTAATCAGTACTGCATTTGTAGGAACAATTGGAGCATTGTTAACAACCGTAGCTAGTAATTCTCACCTAGGATCATTAATTGGATTATTTGGTACTGCAGTAACTTTAGTAATAGTAGTATTAGTAGTTGTATATTTTTGGATACTTATGCCTTTAGGACTTCTTATTGATGCTTTAATTTATCACATTTTTGGTAAATTATTAAAACAATTCAAGCAAGGTTATAATGCAACATTCAATGCAATGGTATACGCAAGCATGGTCTATATATTACTGTTCTTCCTTCTTGGAATACCTATTGTTGGAGCCATAGTGGGATTAATAATTTTTATATGGAGTTTAGTTAGTATCATTGTATGGATGGGAAGATTCCAGAAAATAAGTTGGGTAATGTCCCTAGTAGTTTTAATTGTTACCTGGGTAGTGGTAGTTATAATATTCCTATTACTTGCAGGAATAGCTACTAAATTAATATAAAGACTTATTACTCTGTAGAAATATTCTTGTAAAGTTGTTAATTTCTTTTATTTTTATTATCTTTTTATTATTTTTAAATGTGTATTATAAAGTTCTGGGTTTTCAATACGATTAATGATTAACTCTGATATTGAACCATAATTTTCTATACACCAGTCTATTGCTTCTTTGTGTTTTTGTTTATAAAATTCTTTATTCACGTTTTCAGCGTAATTAAGCGCAAACAACCATAGCTCGCTATGGCTAAATTGATAATTTATAGAATTATTATTCTTAAGCGCCAAGTTTAAACCTTTAACATAGTTGCTAAATGCATCTGAAACGAATCTATACACATTTTCTTCTGATTTATTAATATCTAACTTTCCGTTTTCGTCTTTATGCATTAATTTATTTTTTCGCATTATCGTTTGAAAAAATTCAGGTAATTTCCCTTTTTTACTAAAAATTATACCTCCAAAATGAGCTAATATTACTGCGTGTTCATATTTTTCATTATTTATTAATAAATCTAAAACTAATGTTTTTTCTAAGTTACTCATTTTTTTAAATTCTCCGAATTCACTTATTACATATATAAATTTATTCAGATCGTCTTGTTCGTTTGTACCTTTTCCTTTTATCGTAGCCTCTCCGAAAATTTTTTTATACTCATCAGGTGCTAACCTACCCAGCACTCTGTGCGTGAGTTTTTTAGGTAAGTTTTGAGCATTACATAAGTATTTAACAACATCTTCTACAGTACTTTTTATATTTGTATCTACATCTTTATCCTTAGCTTTAATGTTGCTGTTTACGTTTGAGTTCCTTTCGGCTGTTATTTTATTCATAAAATTCACTTTAATTCACTTTTAAATTAAAATAAACATAGAGCATACGCTCTAAGTTAAATTCAATAGGGGGATTATTATTATGATTAAATAGATATATATACCTTATTATTTTTCGAATTTTCGTACTAAAGTCTGTTTTTTTTCAATTGTCCTATTTAGTTATAGTCAAAAAATACCAAAAGAATACTACACATTTTATTGTTTTTATACCTAAATATATTCTATACGCTTCTTAGATAATGTTTAGGAAATACCATTTTTGCAGACCATTCAAAGTTTTTATCAAGGATACCTGTGCTTTTGCACAGATTGAAAGTCTCTTCGGCAAATTCAAGATGTTCCTTTAGGTTTTTATTCTTCACAAATGACGTATGCATGTCCTTTTCTCCAATTTCAAATACATGCATAACAGCCCAGACAAACTGTTCATATCTTATTAACGGGGTAAATATTTGTATTCTCTGCTTTAGGGTTTTATCTTTTCTTATTTTGAGATAAGTTTTCAGAAATAGTCTCCTTTGTTCATCTGAAAATTTGATTCTGCCAAAGGCTTCAAAAATCTTTGTGATTTCAGCTGCCGGATCTCCTAGACCTACGCTCTCCCAATCGATTAATACAAGCTGGTTATTATTTACTAAGACGTTCTGTTCACAAATATCTCCATGTATTAAGCAACGCTTATTTTGGTATTTTGGAGTTTCAAGAGAAGCTTTGATTTTACTAAGCGTATTATCCATAATTCTGATAAATTTATCATTTCTCTCAAAATACTTAGCCCTTTTAATTTTGATATACTCTATATTGTTTTTTATACCTGTTAACCAAGAAGCGTATGTAGGTCTCTCTATATTTAGCTTCAATTTATTCACATGCAGCAGGTGGAGCTCAGCAACAATCACTGCCAATTTTTCGATTGTTCTCCGATTCAATTTCTTTAGGTGCTTATTAAGTGTATGGCCGGGCAGGTATTCTAAAATAATAAATGTTTCATTTATGACTTTTCTTGAATCGTCCAAAAATAATGCTCGTGGTGCAATTTTTAAGTGCTCTATTGTTTTCAGAGCGACAAATTCCTCCCTAGACTTATTTGGCATCTTCGGATCCATATTGATCCTGATTACAAATTTCTTTTTGTTCAATACAGCAATGTAATTTAGATTACTTTCACCAAACTCCAGAGATTTTAATTTAATGCTTTTTAGTTTACCCTCTAAACCTAATAATTTAAGATCAAGTCCAAGCAAGTACTTTTTCAGTTTTGTTTCTAAATTCATAGACTTCCAGTTTGTATAAATGCCGGGGTTATATATAACCCCTTGTATAAATGCTCCCACCGGGATTTGAACCCGGGTTGCGGGATTGAAAGCCCCGCGTCCTTGGCCGTGCTAGACGATAGGAGCGATATATCGGTCTATATATTATTTGTTCAGTAATATAAATATTGCTACTCAAATACATAACGCTTGTGGTGAGTGATTGGAGGGTCTGTTCGTTTGTATTGAAGGTATAGATGGTTCTGGAAAGACAACTCAAGCTAAAATTTTAATGAATAAACTTCTTGAGAATGGTAAAAAAGTTTCTCTTTATTCTTATCCTACACACGATTCTAGATATGGGAAAATAATACGTGAAGAGTTCTTAATGGGAAAAGTAGAGATGAGTGTTGAAGAACAGTTTCTTCTTTATTTACTAGATATGCAATCAGATAAAAAGAAAATTCTTAATGAATTATCTTCAGGAAGTATTGTAATGAGCGAAAGATATTTTATCTCAACTATTGCTTACCAATCTGCAGGAAGTTTTGATTATGAAAAAGCAAAAGCTGTAGAAGAAATAATGGCACTTCCAAGACCAGATATAATATTTTATATTGACATTGAACCAGAGATTGCTTTTGAAAGAAAAAAGAAGCAAAAGGGTAAAACAGATAGATTTGAAAGTGCAAAAGAGTACATGAACAAAGTAAAAAGTGTTTATGATAA
Source organism: Microcaldota archaeon (assembly GCA_021850955.1). The sequence goes on along the minus strand of JAJZKH010000003.1, from coordinate 4,005 downwards.
ACTTTACTCAGAAAGATATGGAGGAAAAACGTGGATAAAGATAGATGGAAATAAAAAAGAGGAAGAGATTTCTGAGTTTATAATAAGTACAATAATAGATTATATTAAAAAAGAAAAACAAGAAAATTTGGTGTGAGTACATGATATTGTCAGATTATGATTTAGAGAATATGATAAGAACAGAAAGATTAGTGATAAAACCTTTTAAAAAAGATATAATACGTGAAAACGGAATAGATTTTAGATTAGATAATGAAGTTGCAAGACATAATAAAGAACTTGGAGAGGATTTTGTATTAGATCCTTCAAATGAAGAAGATGTTGAAAAAGAGTATATTCTCGAAAAAAATAAAAAAGAAATAATTATTTATTCGCATGAACAAGTACTTATGTCGACTTTAGAGCACTTAAAAATGCCCGATAATGTAATGGGTTTTGTTGAGTTAAGGAGTACCTGGGCAAGACATGGATTAATGATGCCCCCAACAATAATTGATGCAGGATTTAGCGGTAATGTAACATTAGAAGTATTTAACGCTAGTTCAAATGCAATAAAGTTAAAACCAGGATTAAGATTTGCACATGTAATATTTGATACTACATTAAATAGAGTAAGTAAACCATACTCAGGTACATACTTCGGTCAAAAAGGAGTTAGAGTCCCTAAAGTAATTAAAATAACAAAGTAATACTGCAAAAATTTATTTAAAATAAATAATAATTAGAACGAATAAGTTAGAAAAATAAAGTAGAAAATAAAAGAAATTAATTGTTTAGTGTTATTTTTATCTTGATAAATCGTTTATTTCTTCACGGCTAGCTGTTTCTTCTTTTGAACCTGCTGGACCTGAAACTAAAACGACATCTCCTACATTCTTTACGCTTTTGTATAATATACTTTTTTTCTTAAGTACAACATTTGCGTCGTTCTTTGCACTCTTCCAAGGAGTCATAAGCAATCTGCTTAGTTCACCTTTTTCAAGGTCTATTATAACATCTTGTACATCGCCAAGGTATTGACCCTCATCGCTGTATATATCCATTCTGTATATTTCAGAGATCTTCATAAAATCGCCTCGATAATACTACAAGAAGCAGTTATTTAAAGCTTTTCTTCATTTTAAGAATAGGGGAAAACTAAGTCACGCTTAGATTATAGTAATTACACCTAAGGTTGCAACCAATCTATTTCGTAATAATCTGCATTACTGCCCTTAAGAAGTATTTTTTTAACCTTATAATAAGTAACTGCTGTTTCTCTGTCAGTTATAGCAAGTATTAACTCTAACTTTTTGTCTTTTGCTTCTTTTATTGCTCCAGCAAACTCCTTACCTCCTATATACTCTTCTTCGCTTAATGAAAGCATTGCGTATCTAGGTGGGAACATATCAGGACTTTCTGCTTCTCCTCCTCTTCTATGATATAAAATAAAGTCGGGCGTTATTTTTTTATTTGGAAGTGTTCCAGGAACTGCAAGAATAAAGGTTTTTCTTACTGAGTGAGCAACACGAATTGCACGAGCCCATTCGGATATTAATAAACGTGAGTCTTTTGGAAATACATGTATAACGTGTTTTGAGTGTACCCAATCTTTATCTTCTTTTTTAACGGGTTTTGCTCCTGGAAAGTAAACTCTAAAATGTGTACCAAACTTAAAACCTGTTTTGATTACATAACCTTTTTCTCTCCAATCAGAATAAACTTCAAAAAGTTTTAGGAAATCTTTTCTTCTAGATTTTGCAGCTGATAATATTTTTTTCTTGTTAAATGAAGTTGTATTTAAAATATTTTTTTCTAATAAAAAGTAAGTTTCGTAAATATCGAGTTTGTTTGATTTTCCACGTTCAGGAGCTTTATAGGAACCATATTGACCTAACCAAAAGTTTTCGTATAAGTTTTTTCCTTTTTCATTATCATTTATTATTGAAACTAAGTCTGATGAAAAAAAAGTACCGTCAAGATGATACTGTGGTAAGGATAACTTTGAAGAAGGATACTCTTTTATTGGAGCTTTGTTTGAGTTTTCTTTAAAAAATGATGTATCTTTTGCTATTAAACCGCGATCTCTCCAGTCCTTGTAAGTAAAGTACTTTGCCATGAATTTTTTAGAGTTGCCGAATATAGATAATAGCTCTGCAAATGTTACTTCTGTTGATTTTTTCTTACATACTGCATTTCTTATCTCAATTAAATATAAAACTTCAAAGATGTTTAATTTTAAAATTTTGTTTTCAAAAACTCCGAAGTAACCTTTTTTTAATATATCAATGCTTGATTGATCTCTTACTACTAATTTATTTTTAGAAATATACTCTATTTGAAGCATTTACTCCCTATATTAGATTTACGTTATGGATTTACGTGTTTTATATGATAATAATTAAGAATAATTATTAAGCTTTATTAACTGATTAAATTTTTGTTGATATTTTTTAAGTAATTAATTTGTACGATAAAACTATTATCTTAATTCTTGATATAATGCATATATTTCATTTGCTACTGAATTTATGAAGGACAACGGAATAATATCTTTTTGTTTAGACTCAGATAAAGTTATGCAAAGCTTAAGTATTTCATTTGATTTTTTCATTAAACGTTTTGAAAAAGTAAATAAAGGAGTTGTTTCTGAAGCGAACATATCTGATTTATCAAGAGGTATAGACATTTGTGAGTTTTCAGGTTTTTCTCTTTTTAATACTGAGAACTCGCGAGTTTCAGGTTCTGTCCAATTATCAGCTTTTCCGAGACTTGCTTGTAATCTTCCCCTGAATAAATTAATACTACAAATATGTAAATCTTGTGAGATGAGTTTAGATAAATCAGCGTCTTCTTCATCTAAAGTTAGAGTATATATTATCTGTGCTTCATCTTTTATTTCTTTAAGCTTTTTTCTAAGATTAGTTACTACTTCAACTACATTTACTTTTTCTACTTTAACAGAGTTTTCAGTTGTTTTAGGAGCTTTATTATCACTAGTACCTTTTCCTTTTTCGGGTTGGGGTTTGAATTCCACAGAAATCGTAAATTATAATCTTTTTTAAGATATTTATGTTTAATGTTCAAAGTTATTTCTACGTTTCAAAAAGCTTTAAGCTTTTTATTACAAATAATAAAACATGGCAGTCATAGGCATAGAGAGTAGTGCACATACATTTGGAGTAGGAATTATTGAAAATGGAAAGGTACTTGCAAATGTAAAATCTATGTATAAGATAGGAAATAAAGGAATGATACCGATAGAGGTATCTGAACACCACATACAAAACGCAGGAAGCACAATAAAGCTAGCGCTAGAAACAGCTAGGATAAAAGCTAGGGATTTAGAAGGAGTAGGATATACAAAAGGCCCGGGATTAGGACCGTGCCTTCAAGTAGGACAGTTAAGTGCTAAAACGCTAGCCCATAGACTAAAAATACCCATAGTTCCGGTAAATCACGGAGTAGCTCACGTAGAGATAACTAAACACACACAAAAGATGAAGGACCCACTAGCTCTTTACGTTAGTGGCGGAAACTCACAGATACTAGTTCTTGATGAAAACACTAGGAAGTACAAAATTATGGGCGAAACATTCGATATGGGTATAGGCAACGCAATAGACAACCTAGCTAGATCGCTAGGGCTAGAACACGCTTGGGGCTCTGATGTCGAACGATTAGCTAAGGAAGGCTCTTATATAGAGATGCCCTACACAGTCAAGGGAATGGACTTCTCTTTCACGGGCTTGCTCACAAACGCAGTAAAAAAACTAGAAACAGAAAAGAAAGAGGATGTCTGCTACTCCTTTCAAGAGACCGCTTTTTCAATGCTATGCGAAGCTACCGAACGAGGGCTTCTCTTAAGCAATAAAAACGAGCTATGCGCATGCGGAGGCGTAGCACAAAACACAAAGCTAGCTAAAATGCTAGAAGAAGTAGCTTCAGAAAACGGAGCACGATTCGCAAGAGCACCCAATGAGTTTAATGCAGATAATGGAGCAATGATTGCTTTAGTTGCTGAAA